>DATJDF010000475.1:0-3453 GCA_035497555.1 Arachidicoccus sp.
GCTCAGTCTGACCTGGCAGGATAATATCGGTGCCGGTGCTAAACCCTTTCACTACTCGGTACATGTTATCCTGTCGGATCATGAATCTTATATAACAAAATACAATAATCCAACCGGGCTGATCAGTACCTATTACAAAGGCATGCGGGTCGGCGATATGTGGGGCTATGAAACAGAAGGTTACTTTACCAGTGAAGAAGATATCGCAAATCATGCAGACCAGACACTTATTTACGCTTCCAGCTCCAACCAGGCACTTCCGGGAGACATTAAATTCAAAGACCTGGATGGTGATGGAAAGATTACACCGGGAGATGGAACACTGAGTAATCCAGGTGATAAGAAAATTATCGGTAATACCGAAGCCAGATTGCCCTTTGCACTGAACCTGAGTACCGACTGGAATAATTTCTTTTTCTCTGTATTTTTCCAGGGCGTTGGTAAACGGCAATGGTGGCCAAGTTCAGATGCTTCCCTTTTCTGGGGTCAGTATAACCGGCCTTATAGCTGGGAACCAGCCGATGTCTATAACAATCAGTGGAGCCCGGAAAATCCGGATGGGTATTTCCCGAGGCTGCGCGGATATGTCGCACTCAATTCCGGTAAAGAATTGCATGAGCAGCAATCAAAGTATGTACAGAATGTTGCCTACGTCCGTTTGAAAAATATTTCCTTCGGCTATAAGTTGCCTTATAAATTAATTTCAAACTGGGGGATGAGTGCTGCGCGTATTTATGTGACCGGCCAGAACCTTTGGGTATGGACACCGATGTATAAGCACGTCAGAACGATGGATCCGGAAGTGATAGAAGGCGCAGATCCGGAGCTTAGTCCGGGTGCCGGCGATGGTATGGACTATCCTATGTTAAAATCATTTACTGTTGGCTTAAATGTCACCTTTTAGAAAAAACGAATTTTTATGAAAAATTATAAGCACATTTATCATCCGGGTTATCATGAGGATCATTTTCAAAGGGGAGTTGATAGGAAAGGATCAAAAAAAAGAAATATAAACACCCTACTTCTTTTAATAATCCTGGTGACCGGGGTCGCTGGCTGTGGTAAACATGCCCTGGATCTTGAACCCTTTGATAAGTTAACGCCGAATACAGCCTTTAACACAGAAAAGGATCTTCAACTCTATGTCAATTCTTTTTACAAGATACTGCCCTCTGCAAATGAAATTATCCGGGGGGACGGTCTAACGGATTACAGCGCAAATAAAAGCGTCTCCAGTTATCTGATCCCCGGGGCCTTTTCTGCGACCCAGGTAAATAGCTGGTCCTGGACAGATTTACGAAACGTAAACTATTTTCTGGAACATTTTCGCCAGGCAGACGTAGACCCGGAAATCAGCGGTCATTATGAAGGGATAGCCCGTTTTTTCCGGGCCTGGTTTTATTTTGATAAAGTGGAGCGCTATGGTGATGTTCCCTGGTACGGTAAAACTCTGTCCATTGAAGACAGCTCCATGTATAAGCCCAGAGATAAACGCACTGTAGTGATGGACAGCGTACTGGCAGACCTGGATTTTGCCTGTGCACATATTAAAGATGCTAAGGACAATACCTGTTCCCAGATAACCAAATGGGTTGCACTGGCTTTTAAGTCCCGCGTCTGCCTCTATGAAGGCACCTACCGTAAATACCATACAGAATTGAACCTGCAGGGTACCGCTGCCGCCTGGCTTCAGAATGCCGCTGATGCATCCGCAGCAGTAATGGACAGTCATTTATATTCTTTGCATGTTAATGCAGCCCATCCTGAGCTGAGCTATCGGGATTTATTTGTCAGTAATATTCCACCGAGCGATGAAGTGCTATTAGCTTATGTCTGTGATGGTGAATTGCAGGTCTTTAATGATGCCAACTGGTATTATACCAGTGCGACCTATGGTGCCCGGCTTAGTTTTAGTAAAACCTTTATAGATACTTATCTGAACCGGGATGGTTCAAGGTTTACAGATACTAAAGATTTTGATAAGAAACCTTTCTGGGATGAAGTCAAAAACAGGGACCTGCGCTTACAGCAAACCATTCGGATGGGGGATTACAAAAGAAGCGACGGCTCGCCGGCGCCACCCGATTTTACCTATACTTATACCGGGTATGAACCCATTAAGTTCACGCTGGATTCAAAAGAGACAGACGGTATTGATAAAAACACGAATTCTATTCCAATGATCCGGTACGCAGAAGTGCTATTGAATTATGCAGAGGCTAAAGCGGAATTAGGCAGTTTTCAGTCCAGCGATTGGGATAAAACCATCCGATTATTGCGCCGGCGCGCTGGTTTGCAGATGACAGATATGCCTGCCCAGCCGGACAGTTATTTGCAACAGCATTATTTCCCTGGGATCCAGGACGCGGCCCTGTTGGAGATCCGGCGTGAAAGAGGTATTGAACTGGCGCTGGAAGGCCTGCGTTATGATGATCTGTTTCGCTGGAAGAAGGGTGATTTGCTGACCATGCAGTATAAAGGGCTATATGTTCCGGCCATGAATACACTTTATGATCTCAATGAAGACGGGAAGGACGACGTCAGTTTTGTAACAACGATCCCTTCAAAGAAAAAACCTGGGGTATATTATTTTCTAATCGATAATGACCAGTCCAAGCTTTCAGATGGTACCAGTGGTGTTATTATCTGGTTGGATAATATTACGCGCGAATGGTCGGATTATAAATACTTATACCCGATTGATTATGATGAGTTGGTTTTAAACCCCAAACTGGAACAAAATGCCGGCTGGGATCATCCATAAATCAGCTAACCCTGTGGGTAAAATTGGCTGCTAAAGCTTAATTTTACCTACATCTGAATCGGATTCCCGGTTTTTAGGCTCCTGAACGAAACAATCATTAAAAAAAGAAATTCCACCATGACGTTTACAAATTCCTTTACGCTATCTTATCTACGGCGATCCGCACTATTTGTGGCTACAGTCTTCACTTTGTGTAGCACGGCAACCACAGCTTTAGCACAGCAAAGCCAAAAATTAAATACCCTGCAGTTCAAGACCGCAGCGGATGTTATGACCTATTTCCATTATACGGGGCATGATCAACCTATTATCAGTGGGCACCGCGGCGGGGCTGCGGCGGGCTATCCGGAGAACTGTATCGCTACTTTTGAAAACACATTGCGCGCCAGTTCCGCTGTTTTTGAAATTGATCCCCACCTGACAAAAGACAGTGTCATGGTATTGTTACATGATGCAACGCTGGAAAGAGTGACGACGGGCAAAGGCAAACTAAATAAAGTGACTTACGGCGCACTGCATCAAGTCTATCTTAAGGACCTGGATGGAAAAAAAACCTCTTATCATTTGAACACCTTGAAAGAAGCCATCGCCTGGTGCAAGGGCAAAACAATGCTTAATTTAGATGTCAAAGATGTTCCGATCCTGATGAAAGCCCGGATGGTTAAGGCAATGGACGCCTTTAATTATGT
>DATJDF010000476.1:0-14190 GCA_035497555.1 Arachidicoccus sp.
GCAATCATACCGGCTGTAGGTGTTATTATGATTTACGGAGAAGGAAAACTGGATCAATTGCTGATCCTGAGTCAGGTTATTTTAAGCCTGCAACTGGCATTTGCCATTATACCACTTATATACTTTGTCAGTGATCCATATGCTATGGGCAAATTTGCCATCAAAAAAACCACCCGGATTACCGCATGGTTTATATCTGCCTTACTGATTTACCTGAATGTACAGATGGTTTACAACGAAATGGCTGTCCTATTTCAGCAACCAGGACATCTTTTCCTAAAGGTATTGACCATTCTCAGTTGCTGCGGATATATAGCCCTGCTAATTGCCACCATTTATTATCCACTGAGCAAAAATGCCAAAAATAAAAGGTTGACAATAACTTGCCAACCTCCTACTTACTAACTCATTAAAATCTGCTGCTAAGTTAGGGTTTTGCCGCAAATTCTAAAAATAATTTTAGGGCTTTGTGCATAACTATTAGAGAAAATATGTTCCCCGCCCAGGGATAGTAACTAATAGACACACGTCCTTCTATATTACTATAAATCAATTAATTAAAAAATTTAAATTAGAGAAATTTTAAATATATACGGCTATTAAGACGGTAGGTTAAGGGCCTGGATATCAAGCCCATGCGCCCTCAGATTAACGACCGTTTACATTTTGATTTCTTCCATCTCTGCATCAAAAAATTTAACGTCGATGAAGTTCAAATTAGAATTAGATATAATATTAATGGGCACCCCAAATTTCTTTTTCCAGCGTTTTTTAATCGAGCTGAAAATGCCCTTTGTCAGGTGCGAATGGACGATGGGATGCACTTCCAAAGTAATGTTTTTATGCTGATGGGTTATCAGGTAACCCAGCTTATTTTCGATTTCATCTTCCAGCAGGTAGGTAGAAGTAACCTTCCCACTTCCATGGCAGGTCGGACAGACCTCTGCAGTATTAATTTTGATTTCCGGGCGCATCCGCTGACGGGTCAGCTGCATCACCCCAAATTTAGAAATGGGCAAAACGGCATGGCGTGCACGGTCGGTTTTCATTTGATCTGCCATAGCCTCCTGAACTTTCTTGCGATTCTCCGGGTTTTTCATATCGATAAAATCAACCACGATAATGCCACCGATATCCCTTAACCTTAATTGCCTGGCAATTTCTTCTGCGGCCTCCAGATTGGTCGCCAGTGCGTTTTCTTCCTGACTATTGCTTATACTCTTGTACCCACTGTTTACATCAATCACGTGCAGTGCCTCTGTATGCTCAATAATCAGATAAGCGCCGCTGGGTAAGTTAATGGTTTTGCCGAAGGAGGATTTTATCTGTTTAGTAATGCCGTAGGAATCGAATATATTCTGAGGTTCCTGGTATAATTTGACAATATCCACCTTAGAGGGGGCAATCTTCTGAATATACTTTACTGTATCATTATACAGACCCTTCTCATTTACAACGATCCGGTTAAAATCTTTGGTCAGCAAATCTCTTAGCAGACTGGTCGTTTTATTCTCTTCCGATAAAATTTTGGTCGGTGTTTTGGCCGTTTTCAATTTATGCTGAATCTCTTTCCAGCTATCCAGCAGATTACGCAAATCCTCGTGCAATTCCGCTGTATTCTTGCCTTCCGCTGCCGTTCTTACAATGACCCCTATATTATTGGGTTTGATGGACTCTACTATTTTGTGCAGGCGCTTACGCTCATCTGCAGAATGTACTTTTTTAGAGACTGCAACGACATTATTGAATGGTGTGATCACGATAAATCTGCCGGGCAGGGAAATTTCACAACTTAACCGGGGCCCCTTGGAAGCGATCGGTTCTTTTAAAATCTGAACCAGCAGAGAAGGTTTACCCTGCAATACTTCGGTAATCTTACCGGTTTTGACAATTTCCGGTTCTACATGGAATTTATAAAAATCAAATCCATGTTCCGTTTTGTCATGCTGTGCCAGTTGTGTAAACTTAATCAGCGATTTAATATACGGACTGAGATCTGTATAATGCAGGAACGCATCCTTTTCATGGCCTACATCTACAAATGCGGCATTTAGGCCGGGCATCAGTTTTTTTACTTTTGCAAAAAACAGGTCTCCAACGGCAAACCCGGCTTCCGCCTGTTCCGTCTGGAGTTCAACCAGCTTTTTGTTTTCCAACAATGCCAGGTCAACACCCTTCGGGCTGGTCCTGACAATCAATTCTTTATCCACAAATAATTTTTTTATAGTTAATTTAAATTCCGCTGACTTACTGACATCTGCCGTTTTTTTAAAGTCAAAGCCCAGCGGAGTGCGCTATGTTCACTAGACACTCCTGTTCATGTGAACCTGTCTTTAAAACTTACCAGCAAGTACGCGGCGAAATCCGAACTTGAGACCCAAATCCAGGCAAAGGCATAAATTACCTGTTGGTCCAAAGTACGGATCCTTGAAGTTTAGCTTATCAGGGACATAATAATGTACCTACCAATAAGCTGCTACTTAATTATAATTTGGGAAAGGAATAAAAGCTGCAGGAAGGTAAAGGTGTATTTCTGTACAAACCGGGTCACTATAGGCTACCAATGCCAAGGCATGTACTACCCTGGCATTAATAGTATATAATTCGAAAATCGCTAAGTCAAGTAGACACTAAGGTGACTATCTTTTCTTATGACGATTCTTTCTTAATCTTTTTTTGCGTTTGTGCGTCGCTATTTTATGACGTTTTCTTTTTTTACCACAAGGCATAGTTGTAAGTGAATTTTATTGTTTAAAAAATATTTATGATTGCTGTTGCAATGTTTCAATTCTCTGCTGGATCTCATTTTTAGCTTCAGGTACCTGAATCAGGTCTTTGGCTTTTTGATACCACTTAATAGCATTAGGTTTATCTCCCAATCGGTCGTATGCGTCGGCCAGGTTAAAAATAGCTTCCAGGTTATGCGGCTGCTGCTGCACCACCAGAAGGAATCTTTCAGCGGCTTTATCATACTGGCCACTTTTGACACCACCTAAACCCAACATCATCTGTGCATACAGATTATCCGGGTGCTTCTCAGCGATTTCACGAACCTTTACAATCTGCTCCATTGGATTACCGGGTAGGTTGCCAAACATATAGCAACCGCCGAGTCCAACTACAGCAGAATCATTATCCGGGTTGATTTCCAATGCTTTTTCAAATAACTCTTTCGCGTTGGTTGCCATCCAGGTTTGCATGGGCTGACTTTGCTCTACAAACACGTAAGACAACAACTTTCGGGCTGCAAAGGTAAGGTTTGTTTCGGAATTTTCCAATTTTGCTGCCTGACCTTTGTAATAGGATGAAAGGGGCATATTACCCATCGTATCCCCCCAAAAAGAGGACAATTGAGTAAATTCTTTGATTTTTAAGGCGTTTACTTCGCCCCGGTCCACATTGTTTTCCAATTGGGTTATTCTCTCCTGTTCCTGCGGAGGCAATTTTCCTTTGGCTGCAGATAGAACATCATGGGTGGTCAGCGCCGGCGCATTTGCACCAACCTGCTGACCACCCATGCCAGCGGACTTGCTTTTAGGAGGTATTGTATTACCGAACAAAAATATCAACACAACGGCCAGTAGACCACAACTTAAAAGAATTATCTGCTGCTTTTTCACACTTAAAAATTTGTGCGAAGTTAGCTCACTTTAAGCTTTTCCTTTACATCATTAACGAATTCTTTTGACGGCTTGAAAGCGGGTATGTAATGTTCAGGGATTTCTACCGCAATATTCTTTTTGATATTACGGCCAATCTTAGCGGCCCGCTTTTTGGCAATGAAACTGCCGAAGCCTCGAATAAAAATGTTATTCCCCAATGCAAGATTTTCCTTAATTTCTTTAAGGAAACTCTCTATGGTGACCAGTACATCTACTTTTGGTATTCCGGTTTTCTCCGAAATGTTGTTTACCAGATCTGACTTTCTCATTTTTTAGCATTTTAAGATGAAGATTCAGAGATAAAGCTAAACAATTCTTATATACAAACCAAAGAAAATGAACAATTTAAATGATCTAAAATTCAAATTAATTCACACTCTTTGACAAGTTTAGTAAAATAAATAAATAATACTAAATTATTTATCTCAAAAACAAACTCAAATTAGGCAAAATAGTCAGTTTTTAGCATTATCAGATGTAACCGCCTCCGGCGCTTTAACATTTGTCTTTTTGAAGGTTTTAACCGGTCCGTGAGGCTTGTTACCCAATGGTATAAGTAGACTATCAGGGGGTTTTAACGTATCTTTGATTTTTACGGGTTCCCTATTTTTCTTTTTCTGCAAAGAATCCTGCAAAACGCTGCCATAAGATTTTGTAGAATCCAATAATACTTTTAATAAATCCGGGTTTGCTTCATAAAATCGCAGGCTTTTAAAGTAAGTCGATTCAGGTACCTGATGCATCGCCAGCACCCTACGGATGTCATAAGTTATACTATCGCGTAAATGGGCTCTGGTCAGTGCTGCAGTATCGGTTTGATTGATTTGCTCGGCAACTAATACATCAAATAATACCGGCTTCATTTCTTCGGGCGACATGACACCTACGGGTATTTTGCTTTTACAGCCTGCTGCTCCGATCAGTAATAATCCTAGCAGAAACGTATGGGTAATTGATATTTTCATTTTAATTGTTCATTAAATTCACTGGCACCGTTAGGGTTCAGTTCGACAAGCAGTGCGCGGGCCTTTGCTTTAATATCAGGACTGGCTTCTTTGAAAATGCCAATCAACTCGCTTGTTCTGCTTTCCATAAAAAACTGTTCTATCATCGTACCGGGATTAGTGGCATTGAGCTCCTGCAGGCCTGTGAGCGCTTCCAATACATTATTTCGGGCTTTACTTTGCTGATCATATAAACTATCCATCCCGCCCCTGAAATACGTGTAAAAGACCTGATGGATATCATTTAGCTTAGCTGCATTCAAATCATCTGCCAGATGATACCTGTTGCGTTGTCCATCGAAAGCCGCCCATCCTTTTATATTGCTGGCCTTGGGTGCTGACAGGACAATATTTTGTGCATTCTTATAAAAGCCTTTACCCTGACCGAGTTTAAAAGAGTCATAATCCATGCCCAAAATGATATTGACATAAAAAGCAATGGTGGCTGTTAAGTTCGCGGTTAAAGGATCTGTACCGGAGGCTCTAGATGGATTGAAATCCAGCTTCTGAAATGGTCTGAACTTGAAGACAAGTTGTGGATCCTGATAATTTACCAGAATGGATTGATAAACGGAGTTATAAACTGGCCGGGCTGCCTGAATAATGAGCCGGGCCTCAAAGACATCCTGGGAAGGCATCCCGGTAAGCGCCAGTGAAAAATTACAATTAATTTTTTCCTCAACACCAAAACGGTCGGAGGACCATTTTCGGTCATTGATGAAATCTGTCAACTGTTTTTGAAGATCCGTAACTAAAGAAGCCTCGACATTGGTTCCTAATTGCTGCGCCGTAACAATAACCTGCGCATTGAGCTCCTGCGCGCCAGCCCTTATCCCAAAACAACTAAGGCTGAACAAAAGGATAACACTGACCAGGCACTTCAACTGCGTCACCTGGACCAAACCTTTAATATTAGTAATCATGCCTGCTTGCTGCGGTTGATGGGTTGGCTCCATTCTTAGAAATAAATTTATTATCCTTCTTAACGATTACACCCCTGCTTTTATTGGGCTGGACAGTGCTGCGCTTCAATTAAACATTATTGGCGGGTAATCACTGGAAGGTCATTTTAATAGATGCTCTTAATGCAGGACGGTATCTAAAATAAAATCTGCAATGGCGGCCTTACTGTCAAGACTACTTTCAGTGGTCGTACCATCCTTGCCTAATACTGTGACCTGATTGGTATCATACCCAAATCCGGCACCCGTATCTTCCATGGAATTCAGGACGATAAAATCCGCATTCTTATCTATTAATTTCTGGCGGGCATTTGAAAGCGCATTGCTGGTCTCAAGCGCAAAGCCTATGAGCAATTGCCCGGTCTTTAATTCTCCTAGTTTTTTCAGGATATCCTTTGTCTTTTGAAGTTTGAGTGGAAAGGTAGCTTCCTTCTTTTTGATTTTCTGCGGCGCTGCCATTACTGGCGTATAATCGGCAACAGCTGCTGCCAACACAGCAATATCCGCTTTCGGGAAGGCCTCTAGTGCGGCTTCATACATCTGCTGTGCAGATACAACAGATTGGATGGTGATCTCAGAAAACTTGGGAAGTACGCTTCCTGGTCCGGCGATCAGTGTCACCGTCGCGCCGCGCAGATAAAATGCCTCTGCCAGTGCAACGCCCATCTTCCCTGTTGAATGATTGGCAATAAAACGTACCGGGTCAATGGCTTCCTGTGTTGGACCGGCTGTTATTAATATAGATTTGTTCTTTAGTTCAGTAGATCTAAGGTTGGCAATAATTGCATTTAATATTACCTCAGGTTCCGCCATCCTGCCTTCCCCAACCAGACCACTCGCCAGTTCCCCGGCTTCTACGTCAAGCACCTGGTTGCCATATGCTCTTATACGACTAATATTTTCCTGGGTGGATGGGTGATGCCACATATCCGCATCCATGGCCGGTGCACAGAGCACTTTACAGGTGGCCGACAGGTATACTGCCAGTACCAGATTGTCACATATACCGCTGGCCATTTTGGCCAGTGTATTACAACTAAGGGGAGCTACGACCATCAGGTCCGCCCACCGCCCTAACTGCACATGATTGGCCCAGGAGTCTTCTGTCATGAACTCCTTTAATACGGGGTTTTTAGATAATGTGCTCAGCACCAGTGGAGATACAAACTGAGTGGCACTGGGTGTCATTACAATTTTTACCGTAGCGCCGGCTTTTACAAGTAACCTAGTAAGTAATATAATTTTATAGGCAGCGATACTGCCACTTATAGCGATTAAGATTTTTTTTCCAGTTAACACTATAGATATATTTAGGATTCAGTTTGTACAGCAGCCTGCTGCATTTACATCAAATTCAACCAACTATACTCAAAATTAATCTATTGACAGGCAATATTGCCGAATTAGGCTGAATAATTTCGCTTCTGCCCTGCCGTCAAGCCTTTGCACTGCAAAGTCAGGGGCAGCAAAATACGATAAGTTTTGTTGCTTTTAGGAAATCAACGGGTAAATCCGCCACCCGCAATAGCCAGGAAGTCGAGAAGTCCGCAAACGGCCGCCATAGTATATTCAAGCACGAAATGCCACCCGAGCTTTTCGAGTGGCATTTCTATACTAATTTCTGCTTCTGATAATGGAATCGCGCAGTGCTTATATACAACCGTAAAGTGTACCATGCACTGTCAACGCAGTCCATAAAGAGAACTATCCGAACAGATCAGCCTCGCTGTCGCGGTGGTAGATCTTATCTTCCATAAACTCTTCTGTTGCCAGAATAGCCGGATTGGGCATTCTTTCGTAAGCTTTAGAGATTTCGATCTGCTCTTTGTTTTCATGAATCTCTTCCAGACTGTCCGTATGACTTGCAAATTCATCGAGTTTGGAATGTAATTCCTCACGGATACCAATATTAATCTGGTTAGCACGCTTTGCGATGATAGCGATAGACCTGTACAGGTTACCGGTTTTGTCTTTTATAGCTACCAAACTTCTTGTTTCGATGACGTTAGGGATACTGGGGCTAACTTGTCTTCTGAGTTTGCTCATTTTGAAGTTTTTTAATTTTTGTAATTTGTTCTTGAGAATCCTTTTGCATTTTCTCGGCTTTTTCCTTGAATTGACTTGCCGGGTATTGCCCCAGAAAATTGGTACAGTCATCAATTGTCTGCTGATATCTTTCAACCTGCGCGGAAGGTACGCTTACTTTTGCATAATCATAACTAGATTGTGCAATCATAAACATATACTGATCCGCCCTCTTAGATGCCGGGTAATCACTTAATAACAGGTCAAAATATAAATGCGAGGCTCTATAATAGCCTAAATCGTAATATAATTGCGCCGATAAGTATTCTTTGACTTCCAGCTTTTCATTACACTGGTCAATCAGTTTTTTTGCTTCATCTACTTTATCCGATTTTGGATAACTGTTAATAAAGGACTTCAGTATACCGATTGCCTTATGCGTCGGCGTCTGATCCAGTTCCGATTTGGGCGAGCTCATGAAAAGGGTATATCCCTGCATATAGCTGGCGTCGGGCACCAAAGCGCTGTTTGGAAAACTCTCTGTAAAGGTCTGAAAGGCCAGTGAGGAACTTTCATAATCCTTCAGATAGTAAGCACTGTAGGCAAATTTATAAAAAGCGTCTTCGTATCGGGGTGTCCCACGCAAATACGGAAACAAATCCTGGAATAGCTCCTGTGCATGAGCATATTTCTTATCCTGATAATATTGTTGTGCCTTTTTTAATCTTAGCTCATTATCCTTGCTATTCAAAATTTTCGAATACTTTGACGCACAAGAGGATAAGATCAAAAAGAGACCCACTAGGGAAATTTGGAAGATTCTCTTCATAAAGAGTGCAAAATTACATTTATTCGGCAATATATAAAGGATTATTTTGTGCCTTCATATCTAATCGTTAATTAAAGACTAAAAACCAGGCGGTAAGGTGTATTTGGTATTAAATTTTCTTTCTATGCCTTCGGAATTTGGGTTGTGGTTAAACATCTATTTAATTCAATTGTCTAAAATTGAAGGAATAACTTGTAATTTTGCAACCTGAAAAAATAAAAGATAAACATGATAAAAAAAGTAATGACTGCAGCGATTGTAACGATAGCCCTTGTGGGTAGTGCATTTGCGCAGAATTCACCAAAAGCGGTTTTACAAAAAGTGAGTAGTAACCTGAAAAGCATGAAGGGTGCAACCGCCAACTTTACTTACTCAACAACGGATCGGAATCAGCATAAATTAGGAACAATCACGGGCCAGATTGCTTTAAAAGGCAATAAGTATTTTATAAAACAAGGTGAAAACGAGATCTACTCCAACGGCCAGAAAACCTGGAATTTTAACGGAACGGACGAAGTCACCGTTAGTGCAGTAGACAACTCAAACGGCGTTTTAAACCCACAGAAATTGCTTTCCGGCAATTTTGTACAGACTGATTTTAAATCAAAAATGATTTCTTCTGATGGGAGTTACTATGTGATCGAATTGCAACCTGTGGATGCCCGTAAGAACTTCAAGAAAGTCACTGTCTACGTAAATAAGGCTAAGAACCTGATTACCAAGGCAAATGTGCTTGAAAAAGGCGGCAATACGGTTTCTTTTAATATGACAAATATCAACACCGCTGCTACGCTGGCTGACAGTAAATTTGTTTTTGACACTAAAGCCCATCCAGGCGTAGAGGTAATCAACTAAGTCGGGACACTTAAAAGAATTAACATTCAAAATAACTGGCGGCTATTATGTATTACGCCGCTGAACTTTTGCCGGATTAATCCGCATCTTAACCGGTGCATTACGAAGGCAAGTCCTTAAAACAACCAAGGACAACCAACCAGGGCCGCTCTTCCTAACAGGAGGAGCGGTTCCGTTTTTAGGGCTGTTGTCGCTTATAAGTATTATAAATACTGACTTAACTGTCTTCCTTTTCTACTTTCCCTATCAGGGACTCTATCAGCCAGGTGACAAGACTTAATACAATACTGAACCAGAAGGCTGCCCACCAGTTCGCCACCATAAAATGACTTGGCCCTAAAATCATGGCCGCCCATTTAACGATGAGGGTATTAATGACCAGCAGAAAGATCCCCAATGTCAATATGGTTATAGGTATAGTAAGTATGACCAGTAAGGGTTTAATAAATGTGTTTAACAGAGCTAGCACCAATACCAGCAGCACTGCCGAGAATCCACCACTCAGGCTAACGCCTGGCAGCAGATTCGCTGCGATGATGGCTGCAAGCGCGGTGACCAGTAATTTTCCGATAAATCGCATAAAATAACTTTTAGTATCCTTAAAAATACTAAAAAACTGTCAACTGGTAAAATGCGTCTTCTGTCAGGTATTTTCGGGCCAGTTCACGCAACTCTTCAGGCTGAACACTTTTAATAGCCGTAATATTTTGCTGAAAATAATCCGCCGGCAGGTCATGCAGTATATAACTCTTCCAGCGACCGATTATATGAAAGGGCCCATCAAGGCTCCCCAAAATACTCCCAATTACATAATTTTTCACCAACTTTAGTTCTTCTGCATCAATCAGCTCCTCTTTTAGTTCTGCGGCTTCTTTCCATACTTCCTCTACTGTAGCTGCTGAAACATCCTTACCAGCTTCCGTAGATACTACCCAGGCGCTTTCATGAATGTGTCCCTGAAGATAACTGTGTATCCCATAAGTATACCCCTTGTCCTCTCTGATATTGCTCATCAGCCTTGATCCAAAGTAACCCCCAAATACGGTATTGAGTACCTGTAATTTTGGCCAGTCCGGACTTTTTCGGTTGGGCATTTCCCGTGCAAGTCGGATAGCCCCCTGGACACTGCTTTCATCATTAATCAGGATATTTGTTTTCTGGGCAGCAGGTGCTTTTGAATAATCAATACTTGATAAAATACTGATCTTGTTTTCAAAAGGCAGGTGCCCAAAGGCACTGTTTAACAGCGTTTCAATATTTGCAGGCAATTTGCCCGCAACAAAAATCTTACAATTGCCTTTGCTATAATGGCGCGTGTAATAGGTACGTAAATCGTCACTGTTCAAAGCAGACAAGTCTTCTTTATGCGTGTATTTGCCATAAGGGTGCTTGTCCCCATAAACATAAGCATCTATCAGCCTGCCTGCAACAAAATCTCCTTTACGTAAGTTCATTTCTAATCGTTGCAGACTGTTTTGAATATAAATGCTTAATTCTTCTTCAGGAAATACGCTTTCTGTAAGCAGTTCAGTGACCATGGGTAATAAAACTGGTAAATGCTTAGTCAGACAGCTAAGGGAAATGGAAGCGTATTCACTGCTACTTCCCACATTAAGATAAGCACCATAAAAATCAAACGCTTCTGCGATCTCAAAAGCAGATTTGGTTTTGGTACCGTTTTTCAATAATTGATTGACGGCCGCAGCTACCTGGGGCTTCGTTTCCAGTCCCGCTCCCGCTTCAAACAGCAGTTCAACTGAGACAACCTCTTCTGCGCCGGCGTCCACCGCATAAACCGGTGTATTATTGGCCAGGGACCATTTCTGGTAAGGTTTCAGTGTCAAATTGAAATCGATTGGATCTATAATCTTAGGAGCTATTTTTCTATCTAACATTTATTTACTTTATTAATTGTTTACTTTATCCATTATTACCAGCAGCGGAAGATCGGGTGTAATGCAGGGTATTGCAATTACCGGGTCTGAAGATTTCTGCGGCGATTTTATGGATATCTTCCAGGCTCACCGCCTGGTATTTTTCCAATTCCTCGTTAATGAGATTTGCATTACCCAGCAGTTCATAAAAAGCAAGGCTATTGGCCCTGTTCAGAATACTCATGTCTTCAAAGGCAATCATACTCTCTGTTTTATTAATTACTGATTTTAACTCATTCTCCGTAATGTTGGTATCCACAATATGAGCTACTTCTTCTCTAATAGCCGCTTCAGCTGTCTGTAGGGAGACGCCTTTACTGAGCTTACCGTCGATCACCACTAAACCTGCATCAAGGGTGCCAAGGTGATAACAGGATATAGACGAAAATAATTGCTTTTCCTTTACCAGTCGCTGATAGAGCCTGGAAGAGGCACTCCCACCTAATACATCTGTAAGCAGATCGGTGGCAAAATAAGATTTATCCTTTCTGTTACCCATATGCCAGGCCATGTAAATTGCATCAACAGGGACTTCTGCATTTACAACAAGAAGCCGGTCTTTTTCCTGCCGGGGTTCTATCGGCAGCGACCTTTCATAATGATCTCCTGCTTCTATGGGGCCAAACCATTTATCTGCCAGTCTTTTTACTTCTTCCAACTGAACATTACCGGCAACCACCAAAATGGCATTGCTTGGCCTGTAATGCTTGAAAAAAAACGCCTTGACATCCGTTAGTGTTGCGTCTTCGATGTGGCTCAGGTCCTTACCTATCGTCATCCAGCGGTATGGATGAGTACTATAAGCCAGCCCTCTTAATTTATGCCAAACGTCTCCATAAGGTTTATTGATGTAGTGTTCTTTAAATTCTTCACTCACGACCTTTCGCTGTACTTCAAGGCTTTTTTCACTGAAAGCCAGACTGAGCATCCGGTCACTTTCCAGCCAGAAGGCTGTTTCCAGGTTTTCTGCAGGTAACTGACAATAGTAATTGGTTAAATCATTGGTGGTATAAGCATTATTTTCGCCGCCAGCCAGCTGCAGTGGTTCGTCATAATCCTCGATATTGACACTCCCACCGAACATCAGGTGCTCAAATAAATGCGCAAATCCGGTTTTCTCCGGGTCTTCATCACGTGCGCCGACATCGTACATGATATTTACAACTGCCATGGGTGTTGCGTCGTCCTGATGCACTAAAACGCGTAAACCATTATCTAAAACAAATCTCGAAAATTTAATCATAGTATATTAATTCTATCAAAAGTCGGTAAAGATAGAAAGAAAAAGCCACCTGATCAGTACCCGCCAGGAAACTTGAAACTATTTTTTTAAAATCCTATTAAAAAAATTTGGGAATAAGAAATACCCGCTCTATATTTGCACTCCAATTACGGAGGGAGTTTAGCTCAGTTGGTTCAGAGCATCTGCCTTACAAGCAGAGGGTCGGGGGTTCGAGCCCCTCAACTCCCACTAATTAAGGACTTGAAAATTAAATTTTTTAAGTCCTTTTTTCTTTTCAATCGTATGGCGTTTTTGTTTAACTTATAACAAAAAACAGTGACCATGATTGCTCTTCCTAAAATTGCAGTGTCGGTAAATTTTCCGTCTATCCAAAGAATTGGAATACCCAAAAAACTAGAGCAAAAAAGCCTGGCGTGTCACCTACTGGTTTTATGATGACGACATTCTTGGCAAGAAAGCAAAACAGAAACCAACGGAGAGTGATACTAATGAATTAAAAGGGCCGGCAAACCTTCACAAAGATTTGCTTAAATGATAAAACCAAGTACATATAAGGTGACTACACCAATTTCAAGATGCTGCTAATTGATTACTCACTCGGTTTTTAAAATAATCATCTCGATGATTTAAAAGGGTAATATTAGAACAAAATTTATTTTAAACTATTTTATCTAAATAGGTGGGCCGATAATTATTAACAATATTAGCACACGAACTTCCATTATTCAATGTTTGTTAGTAATTTTGCCCTTTTAATCTGGAAATGTCTTAACTCCAGTCGATTTATCATAATTATAAAATGCTTGTATATGTCAAATTTGGAAAGACTTAACAAAGAACCTAATGCACCTCATGTCTCCTTAATAAGCCAAGAGAAGTGGGTAAATAAATTTATTCAAAATATTTACAAATTTAGAATATTAATTGTAACATTAATAATGATTGCCATAAATATTTTGGGTTATTTTACTTGGTCAGGAGCAACCATAGCAGAAAAATTGAAAAACTTTATTACACTCCTTGGCGGAGCTTCAATCATTATTGGAATTTTCTATTCAATATTAAATTATGAGAATAATCAGATAAAAATCAAAAATGATTCGAAGGTGTCCAAAGAAATACTAACCTTTAGTACTGCGACAAAATCTTATGATAGCCACATGACGCAATGCTTTGCTAAAATTCATTTATTTTACGATGAAAATATAAACTTATTGCAGAATGGTCAGCATGGGTTATTTGAACAAAAGATTAACGCAGATATAGAAGTAAAATCAGCGTGGCTCATCGTTTTAAATTATTTTGAATGTATATGCGCTGGTATTGATCAAGGTATAATGGATGAGGAATTTATGCGTGAATTTTTTCAAACAATTTTCAAAAACTATCAAAGAATGTTCTCAAATTATATAGATTATCTAAGAAGAGAAAGAAAAACAGAGAGAATATTCAGCCATTTTACGCAGACATGCCAAAAGTGGATAAAATAACCTTTTGATATTTAGATAAAAGACTTAGATTTGTAAAAGACTAAAAAACTATGAATATGAATAACAAATTAGCAAATGACGGAATTGATTGGTAATGATTTGAGTAACTTTAAAATATTAGCGGATAGGTCACATTTGATTTGTCCGCCTTTTTATTTTATAAATGTATCTGGTCACCTGTTTAAT
>DATJDF010000477.1:0-11577 GCA_035497555.1 Arachidicoccus sp.
GTTTTCTCAAAAACACTGTTGGAGAAAATGAGCGAATGGCATTTAAATTCTGCTATGATGGGCTGAATTTTATCAAAAAAAATCAAGCGACCAATGATCAGTGGTTCGGTCCCGATCAGGCACTTGCCGATGAATTGCAGATTTACCATTATTTAGCACTCTTACATTGTTATAATAAAAACTACGACAGTTGTTTCCATTATTACCAGATTCTGGCCAAATATGGAATGATTTCCTGGAATAATTACGCCGGCTTCCAGGCAGAAGTCGGCAATTTTAAAAATGCCCAGGCTTTCTTTCAACGTGACCTAAGCATCAGTTACAGTGGCGAAAACGTACTAAAAGAACCCTACTATTATTTACCAGAGCTTTATGTATTTGCAGGGCGAAGCAAAGAAGCCATCACGATGTGTAATCAAATCATTCATCAAAATGGATCCCGGCCAGGCTTTGGATGGTATAATCTGGCTTTAAGTAGGTCATACCTGTATGACGCCCAACTGGACAGTGCCGAATACGCACTGGATAAAGCAGCCAATTTTAAAGAATTGCATATTGGGACCACCCTTACCCAAGAGCAGTATGAATTTACGGTGAATCTTCTTAGAGTCAATTTACTGGACCGTAAAATTGCCCAGATAAAATTCCTGCATGGGTCCTGGTGGTACTCACCTTCCCAGCTCTTTGCATTGGGCAAACTAAGAGCCCGCAAATTGATGGCTGCTTATAATGTATGCATAAATCTTGCCTACAATCCTGATCGGTTTCGGATGGTTTATGATTTGTTTTCCTCTGAGGCCACCACCACTTTTGATGAAGCCTGGTTTTTGATGAAGGATTTCAGTCCAAAATATTTTGCTGAAAAATACCAGGAATATCAACAAACTGACAAAAGAAAAAACATTCAGCGATATTTTAAATTATTCGAAGCCAAATTTAAAATGCGTAACGGCCAATATAATGAAGCCAGGAGCCAGATTGAAACCCTGATTCAGCGGGCCAAACCGGATACGGAAAACGAAAAATTATTTCTGGGTCGATTATACGAAGCGGCCGCAAATGTGTATAAAAAGGCAGACAACAAAGGCAATCTGGATTTTTATTCCAATCTTCTACTGGAAAATTATCCTCAATTGATTCCTTTTTCAGATCTGAGAATGGAGATGAATATGAAAATCACCGGATTCAGTGATCACACCACCCGCTCTGTCATGTCGGATTTGAAGGACTTGAATATAGACTGGGTTTATAATAAGAAAGCACCAACAGTTACCCTTCATTTTGATAAAAGAGGTGATAAATATCAGGTCGTCATCCAGGTGGTTAGCACAAATGGCGTACGCATCGTTGATCATAGTCAACTTGTATTTAAAAACGAGGAAGGTGTCGCAAGAGAATTAGGACTGAGAATATTCAATAAAGGGGGAAGCTTATTATATATTGAACCAGCAGAGGATTAATGTAATACTTGATTGAACCGCATCCACCATGAGGATCGCCCATAGATACTAGCATGTAATTCTGGCAAAATTTAAATTAAAAAATTCATGACAGCGACTGTTATTATGCAGGCCCATAGACATAATACAAAATAGCGCCTACCGCTACTAATAAAAGAATTAATGCATAAATCCACCAATAATCCCTGGATTTTTTCTCCGCAAGCAGTACTTTCATTTCGGCATTCGTTCGTACATCTTCTCCCACTTTGATTTCATGTAATTCTCCTTCATGAATAACCGCTTTTATCTCTACAGGAGGTAAATAACCTTCCGTAAGGTCACTTGCGAGGAAATGGTAAGTATTATGCTCAATGCGTAATACGCCAATCCCCTGAAAGGCCACTTGCCCCTTTGCCTTTAATTCTGCTTTCAGCTCCCTGAAAAATCCGTTAATGTCTTCAGGTTGCACACTTTTCATGCTCAAGGCATATTTTTCAAATAATTGTATCAGTGCCGGATTGGGGTCCGGACTAAATTCAATGTCCTCTTTGGCTGGATAAATCAGGTTATTTGAAAAATCATGATAGGCCGGGGCTGTTTTTACCATCACAGTTCCGAGTGCAGGTATTGAAAACCTGCGATGCAAAAGAAAAAAAGATTGTAATAAAGAAGAAACTTGCGGCTGCATAGTGCTTATTTTTTCAGTTGACCAAAGTTAAAGATAACACCGCCCATTATATTCGCGCCAATGGTCCTATACTCATTCCAACGCTGGTATTTGTTGTTCAGAAGGTTATTTACCTGAAGCCATAAGCTTACATTTCGGATTATGTCTACTTCTGCACCAATATTCAAGTCAACAGCACCGCTCAGTTTTTTAGGTTCGCCAGCCGCGTCCTGGTAATAAGAACCTGTCCAAATATCAATATCACTCTTTAATAAAACAGATTTTACAATATTCCAACGCAGAGAACCATTTAATTCAATCGGTGAATATCCCCATACCTGTGCATTGCGACCAATCTTACTATAATTGTTCAGTGTTACACCCGCAAGAAGTGAAAAACTCTGTTTGGCATTAAATCCAATTTCACCGTGAAAGCGCAGGTTGTCTACCGTATCACTTAATACATCAAACTGATTGCCATCCAGCTCATTGAGGAAAAGTGGTAATCCTTTATTCTGTAGATAAGCGACACTGGCATTATATGTAAAATGATCTCCGGCAGCACCCTTAAATCCGCCATAGATTTCTGAAGTCCTTGTGTAATCAAAATCCGTAGGCAGCTTAATCCAGGGATTGAAGGTAGTCAGGGAGCGATAGGTATTTTTTAGATAATAGCCCTTCCATCCGGCCTGAGCAATAAAACGCTCATCTCTCAATTTGGCTTCCAGTTCAATATTGGGCATTAAATTAAAATCCCCATTATAAAAAGCAGGTATCACCCCAATATTCATTTTAAAATTTGGTTGATTAATTTCAATGGAAGGCTTAATGGTCACCAAATTATTACTGAAAGAAGTTGTATCTGTTTTAAGGCTGCTAACATCAATACCAACACCAAGTTTGGCTTTAAAGGTTTCATTCAGACGTTTTTCTACCGGAACATCTATGGACAAGGTAGATTCACGACCGCTATTATTGTCACCAAAGGCATCAATAGCAATTGTTGGGTGATAGTCGACCGCATTTGTGTTCTTGAATTTGTTGGATAGTCCTACTTTAATACCTATGTCGTGATAGCGCCTTCTCAGAGAATCCTTATCATAACTTATATCCGGTAACAACCCGCCATAAGTATACTGATTACTGCCACCATAATAGGCGCGTGCATCGAGTTCGTTATTTTCACCAAAAGCAAATACCCCGCTAGCCTCTATATTCGTTTTCCCAAATTCCTGAAGCGGAAGATCACCTTTTGAAGAAGTGTGTTTTGCATGCAGGGTCACTGCAGAATGGTAGCCGTCGCCAAAGGAAAATTCGCCTTCTAAATAAGGCGTTGAATAATTACCATAACCCAATTTTACAAAATGAGAATTTCTCCAGACTGAACCGGTATCAATATTTACTGCCAGTGGGCGAATAAAAGCAGGATTATAGGTAAAAGTCAGATTTTGAGCCGGCACATTATAATTTAAGGGTACCTTTTCGGGAGTCGGCAGCGCTGTTGTCGAGCTAAAATTAATTTTTGAGGCCGGTTTCAAGGAAGGAGTGAAACCAGAAGTTACTGTAAAATCTTTGCCTGTAACGATGCCCGGAACGGTATCCTTTTTCACCTCCGGTGATTTTTTAACAATTTTGGTCGCCTGCTGCCGGCTTTTCCTGCGTTGTGCCTGAGCGGAGGGTAGGCCTATACTTAACGCAAGTCCAAAAAGTAATATAGTTATTAGGAACTGTTTACCAGTGCCTTGAATGTGGTTATATTTCGAGATTTGTTTCATGTAATGAATGTGTACGGTGAACATTGAATGTTTAGAAATAAGCATGCCTGGGTTTAATCCACCCTGCTCTTTTTTGCTTTTTCAGCCAGCACTTCATCCAATTTTTGCTGGGCTTCTTTTTTAAGCGCTTCATCAGTAGCGTTTTCTACAACGCTTTTAAGCGTTGCTTCTGCATTAAACAAATCCTTTTGTTTAAGATAAATATCCCCTAACAGGATGTAAGATTTAGTAATCCAGAGGTCGTAAGATCCGGACTTATTCACGCCATCAAAAGCTGCTGTTTCAGCTTCCTTATAATTTGCTTTATTGAACAGAATTTCAGCGACACGGTAACGAGCCTCGGCCGCATATTCCGATTTTCCAAGCGCGTATACCTTTTTGTATGCATCCATTGCGCCATCCATATCACCGGCCGCCTGCAGGTTCTTGGCAATAATTGTATTAGATATCTGTCGATCATCATCTGCTATCCCTTTTTGGGTCAGCAGGTCCTTCGCGTTGGCATCCGCCTCGGCCCATTTTTGCAATTTATACTGACATCTGAGTAGCCCACGCATGCTCTCCAACCGATTTTCCGCAGAGGTTGCAATCTCTTTTAGCTGCTGATAATAAGTAGTCGCAGCCGCATAATCTTTCAGTTGAAAATAATTCAGTCGGGCCGACTGCAATACGGCCTTCTCTGCAAATTCATTCGGTGCTTTCTGAGCGACCTGACCGTAATACTTTAAAGCATTAGGATAATCTTTTTTCTGATTGTAGATTTCTGCCAGGTAATAGGCCGCATTAATACTGTTCTGACCATTAGGGAACGTCGTCAGGTAATGCTCAAATCCAGATCCTGCCGTTGTAAAATCTTCATTGCCGTATGCCCGGAACGCCGCAAAATAAGTCAGGGAATCCTGCTCCGTATAACTTACCTGCTTACCATTCTGCTTCATAAATGCTACATATTTATCCGGTTGATTTTGATTTACAAAAATATTGCGAACATAGGAAATCGCATCATTACTCTGCGCGGAATTGGGGTAGCTTGAAATTAATTTCTGGAAACTGCTTAAAGACGCGTCGTTGTTACCCATATTAAAATAGGATACGCCTAAATTAAGATAGGCATCCGGTTTCAGCGCATTGGCATCCGAACTCAATACTCTTTGAAGCGGTTCGATAGCCTTTGAGAAATTCTCACTCGCCATATAGGCATTTGCCATCTGAAGGTTCGCTTCAGCTGCCAGTGAGGAATTTTTGTATTGTGAATCAAATGCCTCCAGATAGGCCACTTTATCTGCTACACGCCCATAGGCTCCGGCAATTACGGCCTTCTGATAATAAGCATAGTCCGCTGCTGGAAAATTCTGCTTTATGACGTCATCATAGATCGCCGAGGCCGCAGCGTAATTTTTTTGCATAAAATAGCAATCCGCGGTCCTTAGATAAGCATCCTTTTCTGTATTGGATGAGGAAGCATTTGCACTACCGGCTACTCTTTTAAATGCATTTAAGGCTTTCCCATACTCCTCGCTACGCATATAGGCATAACCGAGCGTATACTGTGCATCTGTTTCATTTACTTCCCCATAAGTAACCGGGCTCTGTAGATACTTTGTTAAGGCATCTATTGAACCTTGATATTGCTGACTACGAAATGCAAGCTCTCCTTTCCAGAAATAAGCAGGTTGCACCACCTGCTCATTATAAGGCAAAGTAAATATCTTATCTACCAGTACACTTGCCTGGTCTATATTCTGATCATTAATTAATTCTACTGCGCGTCCGTATAAAATGCGTGGATAGGCGCGCTGCACCACCTCACTTTGCGCAGTTCCGAGTGACTCCACCATAGCGAGCGCTTCTTTATAATTATTGGTATTTGATAATACCGCCACCAATAGTTCCTTTGCTTCCTGATTATAGCTGGAAGAGGGATAGGTCGTCACGAATTTCTTCAGTTCACTTAGGGCCACATCCTGGAAACCCAGTTCATAAGAAAGTTTCGCATAATTAAAGGTCGATATCTCTTTTTGCTCGGCATTACTGCTATTTAATGAACAGAATAAAAATGCATTTCTGGCACTTGTTTTCTCATTGATATGCAGATAGGCATCCCCCAACAAATACATGCTGTTCTGTGCAAGTGCATCCTGCTTGCCGCCTAATTCCTTTAATCCGTCAATGGCTTTATTCCATTGTTTATCCTGGTAATAGCAATAGGAAAGTTCGTAGAGGTCTTCTCTTTTAACCTTTGCGCTTTTTGTAATATATTCCTCCAAGTAAGGAAGTGCCTGTTTGTATTTTTTCTGTTCAAAATAAATATGCCCGATTAATTGTTTCAATTCAGTCTCATAATACTGACCTCCGTCTTTTAAGGAAGTTTCTGCGTACTGAAGCGCTTTATCCTTCTGATTTTGGAAATAATAGATCTCTGCAATATAATAGGGGACAATTTTATTATAATTTGGATTCTTTTCGACAATTTTCAATGATGTCAAAGCTTCATCATAATCTTTACGATAAAATTCTATAAATCCGTAATAATAATTCGCATCAACATAGTTTGGATTTGATGGCATCTGACGAATAGCATTAAACAAGGGTGCCGCTTCTTCAAACTTCTGTAATGTAAACAGACAATAACCCTGATGAAACTGCAATTGTGCAGTTTCTGTATTATTCAGGTTCGCAGTTCCCGCTTTCTGATAATACTGAATGGCATCCTCAAACTTTTCTTTTCGAAAATAATATTCTCCCAGCTGGAAACTCAGCATCTGTACCAGCGGAGTGCTGTGTTCAAAATTGATAAATTCTTTTGCCGGAGCTTCGGCTGACGGCTGATTCAACATTAAAGAACAGGACAACATATAGAATTTTGCCTCTACGCTTCTGGTTTCTGGTATATTGCTCTGTTCATATGGACGGGAATAGGTAAGTGTCTTAAAAATAGGGTAAGCCAGGCTATATTGTCCTCTAAAATACAAATCCTTAGCTTGTTTGAATTCGCCGTCAGGATCTGTGTTGATTTTAGTGGCCTGCGCCTGCAATTGAGAAGATAAAGTGATGGAAGATACAAACGCTAACCCAACAAATTTTATCGAACGGTTCATATATAGAATTTAGAGCGGAAGTTAATCAAATACTTTGCCTTAACTTATAAGAAAAATTTAAAATCCGGATAAAGTTAATGGTAGTTGCCCATTACACGCAAATAATTGACCAATTGTGAAGAACATTTCGTGTAGACCGCAGTTTTCCACATCTGTAGACGCATTGTGGATAGAAATCGTTTAAAGAGTCCATTAAAAATTGTCAAATTTTGATCTGTTAAGTATCCATAATTCAGGGTAAAATCCGTTTTTGATTATTATCGGGTGCTAAAAAAGGCCAAAAAGCACAAAATTACCGCAGATAACAGCGTTCCAAAAATATTTTTTTCAGATTTCTTAAAAACCTGAAAGGCTTATAACAAGGGGAATGCAGACAATAAATATGCTTAATATTCAATATAATGTTTATAGATACAAAACCGTTTGACAGAAAATGACATAGCCCCTGTTAACTTTGGTATCTCTTGCAAGTGGGGGTAAGCCGAAAACCCCTGATAGAGTAGGCTTTAACAGATTAAACTATTGAAAATGGACATCTTAACAAAATTGTTAGCCATTTTAACCGCCCTTTTAGCTAGCCTGGGCGTTGGCGGCATCTAGAACCAAGTTTTCTAGAATCAAAAAATTGATCTCCTACAAGTGCATTTCTATCTTGTGTGGAGATCATTTTTAGTTTTTGCTAAGTCTGAGAGAAGGCGTATTAAAACACCTGGATGCCACATTTCGAACCCAATAATGATTGATTCAATTAAAAGATCAACTATAGTAAATTTTGAAATTTCAACCCCGATAATTATATGATTAAATGATCAAATTTCTGCTCCCATAATTCTGTCTTCAGCCCTGTTTTCAGCCCTATTTTCTACAAAACTGACCTATTTTGATAATTATTACCCAGAAATTTCGGATGATTTCAACTTTTATCTTTTGCCCAAACCTAGTCATAATCAGCTCTGAGCTTATTTTCTAATATAATTTTAAAAAATGCAAAACTGTTTGACAGATATTGACATAGCTTCTTCTAATTTTGTTTTTACTTGCAAGAAGGGGGAAAGCTGAAAACCCTAAATAGAGTAAGCATTTAACCGTTTAAATTTATCAAAAATGGGAATCTTATCCACTTTGTTAGCACTCCTTACTGCACTTTTAGGCAGCCTGGGAATCTAGAAGTTTTAAACTTTTAGCCTTAAAAAAATTGATCTCCGTCAGGTGTATTTATCCTGCACGGAGATCATTGTTTTTATCCATCCTCAATTTATACTGCTGGGATTCAATATATAAGTTAAAATCTAATTTGCATCCTTTGCTATTTGACAAGCCGCTGCCCAGCCACTCGCCCAGGCATGTTGAAAATTATATCCGCCTGTTATTCCATCCACATTAAGTACCTCTCCTGCAAAGTACAAATGCGGTTGAATTCTACTCTCCATGGTAAATGGATCAACCTCCGCCAGGTCAATCCCGCCACAGGTAACAAATTCCTCTTTGAAAGTCGTTTTGCCATTTACCACATAGGTATCAGACACAAGTAACTGAATAAGCTTATTTTGTGGTTTTGCAGGTAATTTGGACCAGAATATGCCCGGTTCGATCCCTGCGGCAGACAGCAAATAAAGCCATAGTCTTTTAGGCAATGCAAATGGATTTTTATCTCCCAGTTGCTGATTGCCTAACTGATCCCTTAAACGGCTCCAATCCGTCCTTAATTGCTGTTCTTTTCTGTCTCCCAGCCAATTCACCTGAATCATAAACTGGTATTCTTTTTCTGCGAGTAGATTTGCGCCCCATGCTGATAATCTTAAGATCACCGGGCCACTAAAACCCCAATGCGTTATAAGTAAGGGGCCTGTTTCAATTAATTTTGTTCCATTGATCCTGACAACTGCATTATCTACACTCACACCCATAAGGTCAGTAATAGCATGTTTCCCCAAATTAAAAGTAAATAGTGAAGGTACAGGTGGCACTATTTTGTGACCCAAAGATTCCAGCCATTTAAATTGCTCGAGCTTTCCAAATCCACCACAGGCAATACAAAGATCATCAGCAATTAATACATCTTCAACGCCACCTATTTTCAGCGCCCAATGTGTACCTGTGTTAGTGATTTCCTGTACATTGGCATGCAACTGAAGTTGAATGCCGTATTTTTCCACTTCTGCGTCTAAACAGTCAATTATACTTTGTGAATGATTGCTCCTGGGAAAGACCCGGCCGTCTTTTTCCGTTTTCAAAGGAACACCGCGCTGTTCAAACCACTCCATGGTTTGAACAGGTGAAAACTGAAATAATGCGCGTTTTAGAAAATTTTTCCCTCTTGGATAACTCTTCACCAATTCATGAACATTCTGCTGATCGTGTGTAACATTGCAACGGCCGCCCCCACTGACTTTGACCTTGCTAAGCGTCTTACCCGTCTTTTCCAGAATTACTACCTGAAGACCCGGCAACATCCGGGCAGCATTGACTGCGCAGAAATATCCTGCAGCTCCGCCTCCAATGACCACCAGACGTTTCATAAAACTGAATATTTAGGTAATTTAAAAATATAGGATTTAATGCTTATGACCAACTACTTGAATAACAAACGGTTCATGTAAATCCGTATGTAGACTGTCATTTGTTCTTTAAATTTTGTATTTTTGGTAAGCATGGTGCAGGAATTTCCCTTTAATTCACTGTAGGTCCATTCTGGTATCTGCACAGCAACCTAAATAAGCCGATTCTTCCGGATCCCGCTTAAGGCTGTACCATGCATTTTTATAAATTTGGGAAATGCTATTCACTGACTACCGGTCTCTGGTAAGAAGTGTTCAGATTAGAATTTGTCCTTTCAGCTGCTTCAATAATTGAAAAATCAGAAAGAATTAAAGCAGTACCCTGCTTTACGCACACATTATGTTCAAAATGAACAGAAGGCGCACCATCTCTTGTGCGTACTGTCCATCCATCTTTCTCTGTATAGATGTTGCGTCGTCCTAAATTAATCATGGGTTCAATGGCAATGGTCATGTTTTCTTTGAGTTTGGGCCCTGTTCCTCTCTTACCATAATTCGGAACCTGCGGATCCTCATGCATGGTTTTACCAAGTCCATGTCCCACCAATTCACGAACGACACCATACCCGTACTTCCCTTCTGTATGCTCTTGAATAGCGAAGGCAATATCACCGATCCGGTTGCCCGCTACGGACTTTTCAATCCCTTTGTAAAGGGATTCTTTTGTCACTTTAACCAATTGAAGATTCTCAGCAGTAGATTCACCCAGAACAAATGTATAAGCATGTTCCCCAACGTAGCCATTTTTAGTAATGCCCAGATCCAGTGAAACGATATCACCCTCAGTAAGTGCTTTATTATTCGGGAATCCATGGACTACGACATCATTAACAGAAGCACAGATATTGTACGGGTATCCGTAATAATTATAAAAAGTTGGAACACCACCTTCATCCAGGATCATGTCCTTACACATTTGGTCAATTTGCAAAGTAGTCATTCCCGGCTTTAAAATTTTCGCCAGTTCTGCCAAAATACGACTAATGGTTGTCGCGTTCTGCTGCATGATAGCGATTTCGGCATTGGTTTTAATTTGAATCATGGGGTGAATTTAGAGATCTGGCTGGTATTCAAAATTGTTTTAAAGTCAGATTATGCTGCAAAATTATAAAAAATAAGGCAAAATTCAATTACCCCCTTTCCTGGAATCATAAAGGCCCATCCGTCAAGGATAGGCCATTATGATTTTATTATAAGGCGCGAAATATGAATTAGATACCAGAACCTACTCTGCTACGTCCATGCACCCTTGCACCACCACTCATTAATCCATCGTATTGACGCATCAGTAAATGTGTTTCAATTTGTTGCAAGGTGTCAAGAATAACTGCTACCATAATCAATAGTGATGTACCTCCGAAGAAGTAACTAAAGCTCTGCTGTACACCCAGCATTTGTGCAAAACCAGGAAGAATACCTGCAACAGCCAGCGCAACGGCTCCCGGAAAAGTGATACGATCCATAATGGAACCAATATAATCTGCTGTTGGACGACCAGGTTGAACACCCGGTATAAATCCATTATTACGTTTAAGATCTTCACTCATTTCTTTAGGGTTAAAGATGAGCGCAGTATAAAGGAAGGTAAATGCAATGGTCATGCCACCATAAATTACCATATACCAAACATTGGTGTGATCTCCGAATATTTTGGCGATTGAACCTTCTTTATCCAGATCTGTAAATGAGACCAGAGTAGGTAAGAACATAATCGCCTGTGCGAAGATGATAGGCATTACACCTGCAGCATTGACCTTTAAAGGAAGGAACTGACGCGCACCACCAACCTGTTTGTTTCCCATCAACTGTTTTGCATAAATAACCGGCACTTTACGTATCCCTTCAACCAATAACACCAGTGCCATATTAATACCAATATAAAAAGCGATTTCAATCAGGAAAATCAACAATCCACCGCCGCCTTTAACCTGCTTGGATTCGAACTCCTGGATAATCGCCTGTGGAAGACTGGAAAGGATCCCGATCATGATGATGATGGAAATACCATTGCCCAGACCTTTATCCTGTATTTTCTCC
>DATJDF010000478.1:0-2625 GCA_035497555.1 Arachidicoccus sp.
CGGGCTTTCAGGCTACTGAGAGTCTTCAGGATTTTCAAACTGATCAAATTTCTGAATGAAAGCAAAAGGTTGCTGTTTGCGATGATCCGGAGTCTGCGTAAAATCCTGATCTTCCTTTTTTTCGTCCTGCTGCTGACCATATTTTTAGGCGCCATTATGTATTTATTGGAATCTAACAAAAATCCACAATTTTCGAGCATTCCTCAAAGCATCTATTGGGCGATTGTAACCATTACGACGGTTGGTTATGGGGATGTAGCACCCATTACCCCGGCCGGTAAGATCGTGTCTTCTTTAATTATGATTTTAGGCTACGCAATTATCGCTGTTCCAACGGGGATATTGTCCTCCTCCATGATCCGGGAGCAGTGGAAAAACATGCCGCAATACCGCCAATTTACCTGCCCGAATTGTCATGAACCAAATCATGAAGTTGGCGCCGAGTTCTGCAAGCATTGCGGGGATAGGCTGGAACAGACTGCACCGGGTTCTACGGATACTGGAGGTACAAATGATCAGGTTTGAGCTTCTTCAACCGGCGCTCAGCACTCAAATCCCGATTATCAAATACCGCATTGTATTTATGTGGACTTGAACACTAAATGGCTCCCTGCTACCTTAAAATTACTTACCAATATTATCGATTGCTTTATTGAATACGTCCTGGATTCGGCCCCGAATCTCCAATCGGCTCAGCATCGGGCTCCGGGTCGGATTGACCCGGTTAGAAAGGAAAATATAAACCAATTGCCGGTCCTGATCAACCCAGACACAGGTTCCTGTATAACCTGTATGTCCAAAAGTATGTGGTGAGGCCAGTTTTGAAGGATAGCTCTTACTTTTATCAGGGTCCACCCTGTCAAATCCATACCCCCGACGGCTAACCTTAGATTCATTATTTGTAAAAGTAGTAACCGTTCCGGCATTAAAATAACGCCGCCCGCCATAGGTCCCCTTATTGAGTAACATCTGGTAATACGCAGCTAGATCTGTCGCTGTGGAAAACAGGCCGGCATGACCTGCCACGCCGCCTTTAAGGGCGGCGCCTTCATCATGGACATAACCATCTAAGAGCGTTCCTCTAAAACTGGTATCATCCTCGGTGGGGACGATGGAGTTAAGGGGAAATTTATATCGAGGCAGATAATCTGTGCTGTGCATCCCTAAAGGCGCGAAAAAATGTTTGTAGGCGTACTTATCCAAAGTCGTATCTGTCAGTCCTTCAATAATAGCCTGCATGACATACATACTGATGTCACTGTAAACATATTTGCCACGGGTCAAAATGGGAGAATAGAGCATGGTGGGCCACATAAAATCCTTGAAAAATCCCCGGCGGATATAATAATCATCGGCTACTTTGGTGGGAAAGGCGACACTGGAATCTCTTCTGAAGTCATTCGGTGTAATCAATTTAGGGAAGTTGATAAAAGGAACAAAGCCGGCCTGGTGCAGCATGACTTCCCGAACGGGTATATCGCTCATGGGTGACTTCCGGGCTCTTGCAATATAATGACCAATACTGGAATCCATATTCAGCTGGCCGGTTTCTACCAAATGCATTACACTGGGCGTAGTCGCCGTGATTTTGGTTACGGAAGCCATATCAAACAGATCGGTAATTTTATCGGCTACCCTGCCATCATAGGTGTGGTGCCCATAGGCTTTTCTGAAAAAGACTTTGCCATTTTTAACGGCCAGCACCACCATGCCCGGGGCTGCCTTTTTATCAATCCCCTCCTGAGCGATGGCGTCAATTTCTTTTAGAGATTTTATATTGATGCCCAGCTCTTCCGGCACTGTATATTTTAGCCGTGTGGCCAGCGTTTTGACACCCGCACCCTTGGGGAAACCTATACCCAAACTTCTGGGTAATTTGCCGGTAACGCCGATACCACCAAATACCATCTGGGCAGCAACTGCAGCGGCAAATTTATTGTCCACCGGCATCCATAAAACAGGGCAATGGATCCCTGTCAACCGCAATTTGTTTTCGTCTTTCCCATAAATAATAAGGATCATATCCTTTCGGTGGCTGACGTCATAAATAAAGTCAAGGTATTTAGCCTTGCGCATCCCTGCCGCGGTAACGGAGACCAGGACTGTATTATAGCCGTTAAGATCATCCTCCAGATCATTTAAGTCCGCTGAGTCTTTGTATTTATCCGCATCCATCTTTTGCAGTCCGGCGTAATAAATTGCGAGACTGTCAAAAATTGCCTGATGCTTATCGTCCAGCTTTACGGAAACGATGGTTCTGCGCTCTAAATCCTGAACAGGAAACAGCTTTGCGTTGGGACTGAGCAACACAGCACTCTTTTCTGCCTGCTGCATCTGTTGTAGTATTTTTCTATTTTTCAGGTGCGATTGAGCCACCGATATATGCCCACAAAAAAGCAGTAATAGACCGATGACTGCGCCATTAAAGGCTGATTTCATAAAAGTCGATTTACACTAAAGATAAGGAATTTGAGCTTTGACTCTGACTTTAAGAGCGACTTTGCGTGGGATGAGCCCATAAAAAAGCGGAATAACATTGCCCTGTTATCCCGCTATATATGTTTGATCAGCCTCCCAGAAAACAAGTCTCTTTATAGACAAAAGATTTCTTTTAGGCTCACTTAC
>DATJDF010000479.1:0-3902 GCA_035497555.1 Arachidicoccus sp.
GATATTACCCTTTCATCCACCGGAGTGGTCGCATTATAATCCAGATAGATCATATTTTTCAAATCATAAAAGGAAAATCAGTGGCATTACCTGCCAACGGAACCCAAATGATAGATCAGGCTTATTTTACTGTAAATTCAATATCCCAATTGCTCCAAAGCAAAGTAACTAATCCGGATTCATCTAGTTTAATGGTAAATTGCTCTACTTTGTCATTACTCATTTTAGTAGGCACATCTACACGCATAAAATCGGTAGATTCGTTATATTCTGTGCCCCATTGTTTCCATGTTTTGTTGAAAATAAGGGTTGTGGAGGTTTCACCGGGAATAGTATAAAGACTGTATTTGCCAGCTGGTAAGGCTTTGCCTTCGATCGTGACGTCCTTACTCACCTGAAAAAGCGTCGCTTCATTAGCTCCTGTACGCCATACTTTTCCGAAAGGCACGATGGAGGTGATTTCCCGATCCCGTAAAGAAGGACGGCTGTAGACAATTTTAAGATCTACATCGGATGTTGTTTTTACTTCAACACTATCCTTTGGGCTCAATTTTTTCTTTTGTTGTGCACTGGCAAACAATCCTATGCCCAGCGCCAGGACACAGAGTAAAATCAGTTTTTTCATATTTTTGATGTTTAGTTGGTGAAATTACGTTATTCTTTCAAATGTTGATTGTTGCATACTCTAATTTAATAATAATTTACCGATGATTCAAAAGAAGGCAATAAATCCATATGGATGCTGCTGAACAGTTTATTCTGGCACTCGTTTCCACAGATGACCTGATTTGTCCACTAAATGAAGTGTCATCTCCTTGGGTGGGAAATTAGAGGATTGCTCTCCCATTATGCCCATTCTCCCCAGGCTTTGGATGGATTATAGGGGGCATCTGGCGGCACAACCTACCTGAAAGTAGTAATACAAAAGACATCTTAAGCCTTGAGTTTGAGGCAGAAGAGCAGGATTGGATTTAGATCCGGGGTCTGATACTGGGGATTATTTTAAAAAACGCTTTATTTCCTTATCCGTATCACGTTTTTTAATGGTTTCACGCTTGTCGTGGAGTTTTTTGCCTTTGGCCAGTCCTATTTCTACTTTAACCAGGCTTTTCTCGTTCATGAAGATAAAAAGCGGAATAATAGTCAGTCCTTTTTCCTTCATTGCAGCCTGCAACCTTTTAAGTTCCCTTTTGGTTAGTAGCAATTTACGGTCATGCACTGGCAGATGATTGTTGGAAGTACCTAAGCCGTATTCCCCAATATACAATCCTCTCAACCAGAGTTCGCCTTTTTCAAATAGGCAGAAACTATCATTAAAACTGACTTTACCCGCCCGGATACTTTTTACTTCAGTACCTAACAGAACAATGCCGGCCACGAATTTGGTTTCGATGTTATAATGAAAGAATGCCTGCCTGTTTTTATGAGATGCCATAACAACTTTCCTTCTACTGACGACCGGTTCATCAGTTGATCTGACAAGCCTCAGGAAGAAGGAATAAATATTAATTGTATAATTTAATTTGTTTTAAAGTGCCGCAGCATGACGGCCACCTTGTTTTTCAGGGTTTTCCTGTCAACAATAAAATCCAAAAATCCATGATCCAACAAGAATTCACTGCGTTGGAAGCCTTTGGGCAATTCTTTCCGAATTGTTTCCTTTATAATTCTGGGTCCGGCAAAACCAATTAACGCACCCGGTTCCGCTATATTAATATCCCCAAGCATGGCAAAACTGGCGGATACACCACCAAAGGTGGGATCTGTAAGCAAGGAGATATAGGGGAGTTTTGCGTCGCTTAACTGCGAAAGCTTTGCACTGGTTTTGGCCATTTGCATCAGACTGAAAGCGCTTTCCATCATTCTGGCGCCGCCACTTTTACTAATGACCATAAAAGGGATTTTCTGTTTAATGGCAAAATCCACCGCCCTGCTGAATTTTTCACCCATTACGCTTCCAAGGGAGCCACCTATAAAGGCAAAATCCATACAGGCGATGACAATGGAAGCTCCATTCATTTTACCTGATGCGACCCGTATACTGTCTTTTAAATTTGTTTTGCTGTGTATGTCATCCAGTCTTTTTTTATAGGATTTCAAATCAGTAAAGCCCAGGAAATCCACACTTCTGATATTTTCAAAATGCTCCTTAAAGTCCTGGTTGTCAAATAGAATCTTGAAATAATCCTCGCTGCTGATCCGGTGATGATAGCCACATTTTGGGCATACATATAGATTTTCTTCTAATTCAGAAGAGGTACAGATATAATTGCATTCGGGGCATTTGCTCCAAAGGCCCTCAGGCACTTCTTTCTTTTCCGAGGTAGTTGTCTGAATCCCTTTACGCAAGCGTTGAAACCACCTTTGTTTGGATTCTCCTTCCAGTTTTTTCTCCTGCTCAGGTAAATTGCTATTGTCTTTATTCAATTCTTCTTCGCTCATGTTTTCTTTTCAATATATGTTTCAGACTGACAAAATTAAGGACTTTCGCTATTTGTCAGGCATTTTATAGGCATTTGTTTTGAACACAGAAACAAACGGATGTTATTATCGGACAGCAATAAGGATACTATTTCTTTAAGATTTGGAAATGGATACCCTGTAATGCTGAAAAAACGGTTTTCGCTTCTTCAATGGCGACTTTAGGTACCTGAATAACCATTTTACAAAACAACTGCAATTCCTGAGCAGACACAGATGCATTAAAATTTTTGACCCAACGCATCACTTCATTCATCTGGGTATAATCAAAATCCAGCTGGCAGTCTATTGTGACCTGCTTTTTGGTAATAGGTACCATTTGAAGGGCAAGCGCTGTCGTTGTTTTATAAGCATTGATCAGTCCGGGAACCCCAAGTAGTGTTCCTCCAAAATAGCGTACGACTATAACTGCGACATCTGTGAGCTGTTTACTGGTAATCTGGCCGAGTATCGGCTTACCGGCACTGCCGGCAGGTTCTCCATCATCACTGCTTCGAAATATCAGCCCATCCACCCCCAATCTATATGCATAACAAAAATGAACCGCCTTGGGATGCTGCTTTTTTAACTGTTCTATTTTTACCTTGCAGTCACTGACCCCTTTTATTTGGAAGGCATAGGCCAGGAATTTGCTGCCCTTGTCCTTAAATTCTGCAACAGCTTCCTGTTCGATGGTATAAAAAAAAGTATCCTGTGATGCCATGAATAAGGGAAATTAACCGTTTGGAGGCGCAAAATAGCTTATTTTATCCTGACCCAGGCATTTTGTCTGGATTAATCTGGCCTGATGCAAGTCCGGTTGAGGGAGACCGCCGTTCAGCTTAAGTGCGGTACCGATGATTATGCGGCACTCATCCCATAAATTTTGATCCACAAAGGACTGCAAAAGTATGGCACCGCCTTCCACCAGGATGCTTTGGATCCCAAGGCTGTAACAGCTGTCTAATACCTGTGGCAAAATATCCTTCCCAAAATCAATTTTTTCAAAGCTTAATCTTCCATCTTGTTCCTGGCCTGATTTGACCTCATTAAAAAGAATTGTTTTTGCAGGAGGAGCTATAACTGCGGCCGTCGGCGGGAGTCGCAGCTGTTGATCCAGTACCAGTCGTATGGGGCTGGGTCCACTATATAACCGGTTTGTCAGGGCTGGGTTGTCCAAAAGTGCAGTATTCGTTCCTACCATAATGGCGGCTTCCTGGCTTCGCCATTTGTGTACGAGTCGGTCGGTGGCGCCGCTGCTTATTTTGATTCGCTCTGCCATGCCTTTCTGGTTTAAAGGGGCAATATAGTTATCTGAACTAGCGGCCCATTTTAATATAATATAAGGCCTTTTTTTGCTGTGAAAGGTGAAAAATCTACGATTGAGGTTTATGCAGTCTTTCTCCCATGGTCCGTCGGTAATGACTTCCACTCCTGCATCT
>DATJDF010000480.1:0-8042 GCA_035497555.1 Arachidicoccus sp.
ATGTATCAAATTCCTCCTTTGGCAAAAAAAACGTATTCATTGCTTCAATGTAGTTAGCAGAGGACCTGAAATTAGTGTTCATTCCATAAGCATTATCCACTTCGGCAGAAGCCTTAAGATAAGTTGCGATGTCTGCATTACGAAAGGCATAAATAGATTGCTTTGGATCTCCAATATAAAATACGATCGTTTTCGAGCCAAAGGCGTTTTTAAAAATCTCATATTGCATCTGATCTGTATCCTGAAATTCATCAATAAATACTGCTCCATATTTTAGCTGCAAGGCGCTGACCAGGGCGGCATTATCTGTTTTGCGAAGACTGTTATACAATCCCCCAATCAGGTCATCGAAGGCCAGCAAATTATGTTGACGCTTGTGGGACTGAATACTTTCACCAACTTCTGTAATGGCAGCACAGTAAATATAATTCAACCATTTTTTTCTCAAATCGCTCCGGACCTTTATAAGTTCCTTGATCTCATCGACAGCTACCATAATAAGTGGCAAAAGTTTCGGAAGATATCCAGGCAATGGCTTTTTATTGTATAAAATCGCATTCAGAAATAATGAGGGTTGCGACAGCAATGGCAAATAACTTGTTTTAGCATATCTATTCCCTGAACATATTTCTTTTAATGCTTCGGTGTCCGCTGCAATTGACTCCAGTAAATCATTTTCCAGTTGAGCAATTTGCACATCCACTTGAAGATCAGCCTGCATAGCAAAGCGAAACCCGTCATCTAATACATATTCAATTGCAGGATCATATCCACTTACGGGCTTTCCGGCAAGATAATTTTTAATAACCGTCTGGACTGCTTTTCTGGTTAACGACCCTTCAAAAAACTGAATGAACGCTATGGGCAATACAGTAATGCGGCTTCTCCAGAATTGGTTTACTTCAGATTCCAGCAGCAATGATATATCTGCCATTAATTCTGCTCCAAAGGGTTGCCCTGTTTCGAAAGCAAACTCAGTCAGTGTTTGCTGGCAAAAACTATGGATGGTCATCACTGCCGTTTCATCAAGCAGGTTTAATGCATCTTTAAGTTTAGCGCCGACAACATCTGCGTTCTGTTCGCCGATGGCCCGCTCAACAATACGGGTGATCTTATCGTCTTTTACGTCTACACCCTGACTAACCTGATAAGCCGTCCTGACAAATAACCGAACACGTTGCTCCAGTTCTGCCACAGCTGCTTTTGTAAAGGTCACCATAAGAATCTCCTTGATGGTCAATTTTGATTCCAGCAGCAATCTAAGCACGAGAATAGCAATAGAATAGGTCTTGCCTGTTCCAGCACTGGCTTCAATGAGATTTGTACCCTCCAGTGGAACTTCTAATGCGTCAAAAGATATCAATTTTGTCACTTTACTCATTCCTGTTTTGTCTTTTATCTATTTGTCTGGTATTTCTATAATTTCGTTTCTCCATTTCAATATGTTCAGCGCAGGATATCTAATCTAATCTAATCAAACCTACTTTATTTCTTACCAAACGGGTAGGTTCTGAAAAAATGGGGCAAGGGCAGATACAACTGTTTTGCCGCTATCTGATAGGCGGCCATGGCAGATACTCCTTCAAAAATGCCCATTTCATGTGCCTTATCTAAATAGGGATCCCTATAGGACCCGTGATCACTGCTTCTGTCAAATTCCTTACGGATTATCTTCTCCCAAGTTTGTGCGTCCAACTTTGATAAATTTTCCGGGCCGCCAACTAAGCCATGGATAAAAACCAGGGGCTGCTGATGTCCCTGGGCAAATAAATTAAGTAATTCCAGAAGTGTGCCACGGGCAGCATCCACCGACAACTCTTCTCCGTAATAAACGCCACCGTTTCTGTTAGAAATAAAACAAGTCGTAACCTGTAATCCGGAGGCCCTCAAAATCAGATACTGTATATAGGTAGTGACTAAATATTTTTCTTCACTTATTGACCAGCAGTGAACAATAAATTTATGGTCATATAGACCGCTAATCGTTCCAGTAAGATGATAGTCACCTAGATCCAGATGCACCTGAAAATTGGTTTCTTCTGCTCCTGCTGTCTCTGTTTCTAATATCGACCTGAGCATTGCAACTTCATCTTCCGTTTCTGTCATTACCCAGTTCGACATGTTTTTCAGTGGCAGCTTCCCAGTTTTCACCAGCCGGTTGCGTAAGGCCTCTCGGTCCTCTAGCGTATTTATTCCTAAGAGCTCTTCCCTTAGCTGCCATCTCTGAAGGGCATCCAGCTCGAACATTTCTGCATCCCTTAAAGTATTATCGCTATCATCATAATAAATGCCCAGAATGTCATTATAATATCCCTTGATAGGCTGCTTCAGAAAACGCATGAATTTCTCAAGCGTTAATTCCTGCGGCTTTCTCTCACCTTCTTCTGGATTTATCTTTGTGCTTTCATGGGACGGACTGGCCGGCAAATCATTTACTCCATAGGCCTGTAAAAGATACGTATGGAGGGCCGGATCACCTGTAAAATACCTACGGCTAAAACCATGCAAAGGATGACTTGAGACCAAATGGTCCCTCACCCATACAGGATCCTCTGAATAAGTAGCAATATAATCAATCAACTCATCCACTAATGAAGAAGCGGGTATGGAACTGTTGTCTTTTATACTTTGGCCAATATAACTGATATAGAGAAAATCACCCGCCGACAATAAAGTCTCCAAAAACAGGTGCTTGTCATTTTCTTTCACATTACGGTCTCCTTTACGCCTGACTTTTTCCATCAGATTAAAACCGAGCGGATGCTCTTTGCGTGGGAATTTGTCAAAATCCAGCCCTAATAGTGCGATCACCTTAAAGGGGATACTACGCATTGGTATTAAGGAACAAAAGGTGATTCCTCCTGTTGCGAAGGCGTGCCCTTTGGAAGTCCGGCTTAGATTTTCCATAAAACTTTCCATAAATACATCGTAGCTCACTTCTGTCTGGAATAAATCTGCGGTATCGTTATAACCCGTTAACTGAATTAATAGCTGGGCATAATCCTCATCAGTAATATCCTCCTCATTGCAGATAAACTGCTGGAGTAGATTTTCTATATATGCCGCCCACTGGGTAAGGGTTCTAGATCTGCTTCTCTCCTGAATAGAAAGCATTAACTGCTGTGCAAAATGAACAAATCTTATCACATCGGATGCAGCAGCGCCTTCTATCTCATCTATGGGGTAAAAACTATCCGGGCCTGTTCCAAACTCCTCTGACCCACTTAAACAGATGCCGTACATTATGCGTTTCAGACCGTAAGTCCAGCTGACATAAGCTGAGTCATCCGTATAGTTACCTTCCATCCCGAAACGAATATTTGCCTGATCAAGTGTCTGGCGTATCAAGTTCACCTGGCTGATCTGCTGCCTTTTTCGGATATAGGCAGCGTCCAACAGCCTTACGACCGCCTCTGCTGTAAATGCCTCTGCCTCCAGCGTGAGAATTGCCTGTAATGCGCCTGTAATACTGTCAGAATAGACAAAACTTTCATCTGCAATTTTATAGGGAAATAAATAAGGGGCATGATCAAATACAGCCTTGATATAGGCTGCGTACAGATCAATATCACTCACCATAACCACGATATCCCTTGGCGAGAGCAGTTGCTTTTTTTTATCGACCAGGTGCACTAAATAATTATACAGCACTTCTACTTCCCGAAGTGGACTATAACAGGCATTAATTACAATTGAATTATCTTTAAGTGTCTCTAAGTCAAACAATTCTCCTTCCGCAGGTATCTGGTTTTCAAAAATAGCATACTGGACCTTATGCAGTAAACTATTCGAAGGAGGCACGACGACAGGTAATTCTTCATAACTATTTAGAATTTCTTCATTGTTGAAAAGCATCCCGAAAGTGTCTTGTATTATTTTCCCCCAGTTTAACAAGAGCGGATGCCCCAGGCTTCTTTCCCCTTGATCAATTTTACCGATTTTTTTGAGGAAAGCCAGTTTTTTGGCGCTTAAATCGTCAAACCAGTAATCATTCGGCGCCGGATTCAGCAGATAAAAATGGATATGCAAATAATCTGATAATTGTTCGAAAATCTTCAAGTGAAATTGGGTAAGCAGACTGATCCCAAAAAAATAGATGGCGGGCATCCTTTTTTGTAACTGTTCTACATACACCGGATCCTGTAAGGCATCTTTTATATCTTTACCAATTTGAACTTTATTAGGGAAGCTTTCACCGGCAATTTTTCTTGCTTCCATCCATAAATAAGCCTGCCAGGATTCCATATACTGCATACCGGAATCGTCAAAGTCCACCTGAGCTTCATCCTGATTCCAGCCTTCAATCATATCAGAACGGTAAATTTGATATTGATCAAACAAATCGGCGACTTTCTTTGCCAGCGCTAGTCTTTTTACATCATTTGTATCCTTACTTGTGACGGCCTCAGTCGCATATTCGTCCGAATAATAAGCAGCGATCTCCTTGAATTTTTCTTTGAATGCCGTTGTCCCGAGTAATTGAAAAAACAGCCAACTCAGGTTCTCAACACTTAAAGTTTTGCTCGACTTCCCTCCTAATAAATAATAAATCCGGTATACAAGATCATTGGGCTTCAAAAAACGAAATCCAGCTGCAACGCCTATACGATTAGCCAGTTGGATATTCAACCAATTATTCATCCCCTCTGTTTGGGTAATGATAAAATATGGCTGGAATACACCCGTTGTGGCCTGATTCAGGTCCCTGCAAAGCGCAGCTGCAAGTTGATTTAATGAATTTGAAGCATTTAGCTGAAAAGCCATCTATACTGTTTATTAATTTAATTAAAATTATTCTGTTTCACTCCTTTACTGATCGTCACTATTCCTGCATCCGCTGAATAATACCGGAACCTCTGTGAATAAATAATTCAGCGGTATGTAAAATGACCTCCCCACTCCCCTGCAGAATTACCTTCTTTTTTGCGCGAGTAATTGCTGTATATAAAAGTTCTCTGGTAAGTAATTGAATCCCTTCATTTTTGGGCAGTACAACCAGTACTTTATCAAATTCGGATCCCTGACTTTTATGGATCGTCATCGTATAGACAGTTTCTACCTGCGTAATAAAGCCAGGTGTAATAGATTTAAGCTCACCGCCGCCCATGTCAAACCATGCTTTCAATACGCCCAGTTCTTTATCCATCCGGATAATCCCTATATCTCCATTAAAAAGCTGTAATTCCTGATTGTTACTTGTCACCATGATCGGACGGTTCAGATAATATTCTTCTGTTTTATGAATCAACCCTTTGTCCTGTAAATATCGTTCAATCCTTTCATTCATTTGATAAATGCCCGCATCCCCTTCTCTCAGGGCGCATAATACGCGTAAATTATTGAGCTTTTTAAGCGCAGCAGCAATATCTGTTTCATTAATATAGTCTGCATATCCGGCAATGAACTCAGTAAATATCTTCTCTGAATAGGCGGTATCTATCTCGACTTGGGGATCGAGATTATTAAAAAATTCCTTTATCAAGTCCTGGTCATTTCCAATAATTGCCTTGCTGAATTTACCAATTCCTTCTATATCTGAGAAGCGGTGGCTCTTTTTTAGTTCAATAATATGCTCAAAGAGTAAATGACGAGGGGCATCCGAATTAATATCCGCATTTAAAGGTTGAGCACCTTCAGGAAGAAATTCATTTATTAAGGCGACAGTTGATCCACTGAATTGGTTAAGCACCGTTTGTGCACCACAAAGATCGCCAAACAAGCTACCTGCTTCGACGGAAGCTAATTGATCTTTATCGCCGAGTAGCATCAATTTTGTTGTTGGGTTGATGGCATCCATTAATTTTGCAAGTAATGCCAGGTCTATCATGGAAGACTCATCAACAATAATCACATCATAATCTAATGTATTGTCCCGGTTATGTTTAAAGAAAGGGCTGTTAGGAATAGTACCCAGTAACCGGTGGATGGTAGAAGGCTTTAACGCCTCAAATTTTGCTTTAAGATTTTCATTGCCAATATTTGCAACCTGTTTGAGCGATTCTGCCATCCTTGCAGCAGCCTTACCTGTTGGTGCACATAAAGCCACTTTCAGATCCGGCTGCATGGCAAATAACACGGCCAGGATCTTTGCGACTGTTGTTGTCTTTCCTGTACCGGGACCACCGGTAATTATCGTAAATTGATGAAGTATCGCCGAAACAGTAGCCACCCATTGCCAGTTAACCGCGGCTATTGCGGGGTTATTGGAAACATGTGTCAGAAACAGATCTTTGATAAGCTCCTTCTGACTTCTGAGATAGGTTAATCGCTGATCAAGTTGTGCATTATCAGCTTCTATAAATTCCCGGATCTGATCCAAGATGGTGGTTTCATATTGGAAATAACGCTGCAAATAGAATTGATTATGGCGCAATATAAATGGAGTCCGTTGCGATCCATCCGAAACCATAGGATCTTCAATTAAGCTGACAGGTGTTCCAATATCACCATAGTCCACCTCTTCGAGTTCAGCCGCCTGCAGTTCATTTAAGTTCAGGCAAATATGACCCTCGCTTAACCTTTTAGACAAGAGATATATATAAGGCTTAAGTAGCTCATTATTAAAATATTCTGCAAATTGTTGGTGTACATTACTTAAAATCCTCATAAAGTGACGCATGTAATTTTTTGGGGCCGCTATTTCCTAAACGTAAATAGACAAGCCCTATATGTTTGAAAGGCTAAATTTACATCTTCAACAGGTAATTAACTACATTTTCGACGCTTTGTATTATTCCCTTAGTCATATCCTCAATTTACAAAAAAGTAACTGAAGATGCCTGAAATTATTGTAAGAACACATAAACGAATATGCTCAGAATGTTTAATATTCCTCTTATTACCTGCTAGCGGCCATTTTATCAAATAAGTTCTGAACAGGCAAATCCTTAATAAATGGCAGGCTGACAATCAGCTTATTGCCGTAACTTTCCGTCTTATAAATTATTAATAGAATAAAAATATGGAAAAACAGTTTGTTCATGTCGTCAACTTTTGGTTAAAGTCGGATAGTAGCACAGCAGATCGGGAAAAATTTGAAATTGGCGTTAAAAGCCTGGGCACTATTGAGTCGGTTAGTTCCTTTCATCTAGGAGTTCCGGCTCCAACGGACAGGCCCGTTATCGACCGAAGCTATGATTACTGTCTTGTATGCACTTTTAAAAATCAGGCGGATCAGGATGCTTACCAAGTTGATCCTATTCATGACATTTTCCGTAATACATGCAGTATCTACTGGGATAAAGTATTGATTTTTGATTCGATTTCTATTTTATAATCGAGCCTTACCAACAATAAAACACATAGGAGATTCAAATAACATTTATTCTAAGATACTGATTACTAATAGAAATATAAGGAAATAAAAAACTCTTCCTGAATTAAAAGCCTTTTCATATTTTTGCATAACTAATTATGTAATTAACTATGTTTTATGGAAATATTTGAAAAGACCGGTAAGATGGCGCTTGGTAGCCGGCTACGGCTGATAACAGCGAAAGTGACAGAGGATGCTGCCATGATTTATAATATGTACGGCCTGACATTTTCGCCGAAATGGTTCCCCGTTTATTTCCTGCTTTCCGAGGATGGCGAAAAGACAATTACAGAAATTGCCCAGGAAATCGGTCATTCCCAACCCTCAGTGAGTAAAATTGCCCAGGAGATGGCTAAAGCCGGCCTTGTTCAGGTTAATAAAAAAACCGTAGATAAACGCAGAAACGTTATTGGACTTACAGAAAAAGGAAGCGCAATTGCTGAACAACTTAAACTTCAATACGTCGATGTGGGCAGCGCCATTGATTCTATTATTGCAGACGCTCGTCATAACCTGTGGGAAGCGATTGGAGAATGGGAATATCTTCTGGAAGAAAAATCACTCTTAAGACGCGTACAGGAGCAAAAGAAGCTTCGTGAAAGTAAAGATGTGCGGATCGTGGAATACGAGGACGAATATCAATCCGCCTTCAGGGCACTAAACATCGAATGGATCTCAACCTATTTCAAAATGGAAGAGGCGGATTACAAGGCATTAGATAATCCCC
>DATJDF010000481.1:0-4775 GCA_035497555.1 Arachidicoccus sp.
TTCTGTACCAGTATAAGTTGTTGGATTGTGACGGGAGCCTTTGATACTGGCCTGTGCTAACTGCACGCGTTCTGGCCGGATATCACAAAGGCCGTTAATGGAGATCTTACCGATATTATTAATTCTGGGGACAGCTGCTCCACCCCTGTTGCCCAGTCCGACAAACCCGATGCGAACGGTGTCAATTTTTGGTGCGCTGTACCCGCACATATTAAAACGTTGTGGTCCCTTCCCTAAAAGCGGCGTCACGCGCCGGTTAAGTTCGTTATGTTCACTGCGTGTAAATCCTTTTAGGGGCAGGGTGGCGGCGATTCCAGCGCCCAGTGTGCCTGCTAATTTGAGGAAATCTCTTCGGTTGTTTGCCATAGTTTTTGTATTTATAGTAAATCAAATGTGATGTGGTTGTTCTGACTCCGGGTTTTATTTATCTGCTGAAATATTTCCCGGAACTTTTTAATCTCTTTATCAGAGAGCTTACTGCCTGTTATCGTGACCGGTGAGTGAATGCTGATCTGTGCCTGGTGATTCAACGCTGCCATTAAACTAATATCACCCCATTTCAGTACGGCCGGTATATGGATCCCCATATTAAAATAATCCATTCCTGCTCTTTTATCTACTACGTAACTGACTGGCAGCTGATCTAAATACAGTTGCTTAAAATCAGTATACAGGGCACCGGTACATAAAGCAGCAATGGCGACTTCTTTTCCTGCCATTACAGCGACCGTTTCTGTTGCGTATCTGCCTTTTAGAAAGTTGGTTAACAGGTGCAGCTGACTCACCCATTCACCCATAACGGTATGTCCCAACCAAAGATCTGCCCTTGCGAGTGTATGAAAAAGTGGCAAGGCGCCATTCGTTTTCCTTCCTTCTGTTGACGCTGCTTTGCCAAGCCCCCAAAGAGCTGCAACTACAATCGTATAACCCTGATTTTGTAAACGATCCATCGCAGTTTTAAAATGTTGCTGTATATAATTGTTTACATAATCCTGGCTACCTCCGGCTGAATCCGGTGGGCATATTAGTAATATGGGTGCACCGGGATTGTTTGAAGGAAATACAGAAAATGGTATTATATGATTCGAGTCTGATTGCAGCGCCCAATTTTGCCAGCCGGGTGCCTGGCCTTGCAGGCTACCGGTCGGATAATAACGGCCATCAGGGCTATATTTGAGCGCCGGAATCATGAGTAGTTTCCTTAGCTCGGCCCGTTTTGACGCTGCATCCATTTGCGAACCGGACAGCAGTTTGTGAAATAATTTGCCACCTTGCGCTTCGCAGTAGGAAACAGTTGTTGCAATTAAGGGGCTCCGCTGCTGATCTCCAAAAACAAGCAGCTCGCGGGGCGGTAATAATTGAAATGTCTTTTCGGGCAAAAATGCAGCTTTGATGTCAGTTTTTAGTGTTGTACTAAACCAGCCGAGCATAGCACTGCGCATTTCCGGCCAGTAGCCATGGGGTGTATTAAACAATTGGTACTGCAAATGATCAGAAGCAGATAATGCTTTAAAATATGGCCCGGCACCGCGAAAGCTTTTAAGCATCTGATAGGGGGAGAATGTAGGATTTGCATCCAGCAGTCCACTACAGATCTTAATATAACGCGGCGCAATCAAGGACAATACATCAGCCTCTGTTGCAACGGTCAAACCTTCCGGCATTAATTCACAGACGCAGTTGGAACCCATAATATAGGACTGGAATGTACCCACACTCACAACGGGCATGCAGGCTTTAATCCGAGGATCCAGTGCGGCAAGCCACATAGTCTGATTGCCGCCACCACTCGCACCGGTTGCGCCAATATTGGCACTGTCAACATAAGGCAGTGAGCATAACAGATCCACGCCCCGCATATTATCCGTCAGCTGCATACCCAAAAGGCTTTCACCGATATTCATTAGGAAGGCGCCGAGGTTAGAGCCGTGGTACTCCGCTACATTTTGTTGAGTCGTGCGCTCCCCTGCCCCCCAGGCGTCAATATTCAAACAGACAAACCCATTTAGAGCTAATTGAATAGCACAGGACTGGACCATCTCTCCGGCTTTGCCATCTGGCCAGTGACCATGCATATTGATCACCGCCGGGTACTTATGCAACGGCCCTTTTCTTTCCGGTACATATAAATCGGCCGTTGCATAAACGCCTGGCCTGGTTTGGAAGTATATTTTATGTATCTGATAGCCATCAGCTTTTATGCGGCCGGTTTCTTTTATATCGACAGGAAGTGTTGGATACCGCTTCGCGCCACAAAGTCGCATCAGTTTTGATCGCAGCGCCGAAGCTGTCTCGATTTGCGCCGGACCCGGTGTTAAGATGTGACGCTGGTTAGCTTCCTTTGCGGCTTCTGTGCGAAGCTGCCCCGCAATCATATCTGTTTTAGGGGCTTGTAATGCACTTTGTGTCAACTGCATTTGATTGTCATCTAATGACTCCGAAGGGACTGCAGATAAAGCGGAGAAGTTCGTCTTTATTATTTTTGCGACATTAGCTGCATACTGGATTGCCTGATAGACCTTTAACAGTGGCCGCACCCGCTGGAAATCAAGTTGATCTGAAGGCGCTATCAGCTTCTTTTCCGCCATTACCTGGACGCCCAGGAGCGTTACGCTCCCGGTTCCATGGATCGCCTCCTGTAAATCTTTTTTCCCCGAAGGCGCGCAAATAATAATTGTATGCGCCTTTTTCTCATCGACTTTACCGATGATTGTTTTTAAATCGTGAAGTGTACCAGCGCTTAATGGTGCTAAGGCCGCATCATATATCTCCTTGAAACTTATAAGTACATAGTCTCCCGGATTCAACTGTTCATACACTGTTTTTCCGGCTTCAGTTTGAATAAATGCTTCCAAGCTTAATGAATCCTCAGATAAGTTTTTAAAGTGGATATCCGGTGAGAAAAACATAGGTAACATTTGCATCCATCCCCTGAAAGGACTTGTAAGCGGTTGATCCGACATACGGGTGTTGCCGATGCCAAACAGCTGTATAGAAGTGTTTGGATGGTTATCGCTATTGCTATTCGCGGCTGTTGCACAGAATCCTCCTGGTAAGGACACAAATACAAAAATCAGTAATAATAATTGGCAGAACCTGGCTGTTAATGTGGATCTCAAAATATGATTTGTTTTATTGAAGGCAATTTACATCAACTTATTTGGGTTTTATTTTTTTGCCCACCATAATGGCGTCGTTACTTTGTCGGGTCCTCCCAGTAATTGAACGCCTTTCTCTACTTCGGCTTTATTGGTCGTATATTCAGAAGAGGCGTAGGGTAAGCGCTGGATAAATTTCCCCTGAGGCAGATCTGTATTATCTGAATGGGCCACCGGGTACATGACAGGATAGCCGGATCTTCTAAAGCTCGCCCATCCCTCCATTCCATCCGGATAGGTCGCCAGCCACTTCTGGGTTCCGATCTGCGCCCGCTGCTGCTGCGGTGAACCGCTCCACGCGATGGGAATATCCGACACTGCGGGAGAGTTGGCGAGATCCCCTGGAGGCGCAGGAACTGCAGCAGAATTTTGATAGCTGCTTATGACTGCCGGATCCGTGATGCCCCATTCTTTGAAAGAGGATTCAATACCTTTATTATAAAGCTCTTTGGCGGTTCCGCCCATATTCCAGCCATTTAAGGCCCCTTCGGCTCTCAGGAAATAAGCCTCTGCCGCATACATAACAGGTTGTTTAGCGGTTAAATTCGGTGTCCAGGTATTTCCGGAGCGCTGAACCCAATGAGGCCCAATATTGGAATTCTGATTCGCACTGTTCAGTGGTTTATTTAGATCGACTGCGGTATTCCCGTTACGGATACCCCTGAATTCGCCACCTGTAACAGCGGGTTGGAAATAAGCTGCCATTCTTGGGTCCTGATAACCTTTCATATAAGATGCCATCGTTGCACTCATACTGAATTCATTAAAACTGGCAATTCTTGCCAGTCCGTTGCCATCTGACCCGTCCAGTGTTTTAAGAATCCAGGCGGATTGGCTGATATCAGTCATTACGCCAGAGGCAACAGCCGCCTCGGCCTCAGTTTTAGCCAGGTCGGGCAAAACACCTGAAATCCGGAGCGCTAATCTTAAGCGAAGTGTATTGGCAAATCGTATCCACATGTCTATCTTACCGCCATATATGATATCAGAGGCGCCAAAAATATTCACGTCTCCTAATGCCTTTAAGTTTGTGATGGCTGATTCCAGCTTTTTAAAAAAGTCCTTATAAATGACTTCCTGACTGTCATAAGGGATAGAAGCAATCGTTTCGCCCGCTTTCAGATAAGCTACTGGCCCAAAATAATCCGTAAGGTGGTGGAATGCATAAACCCACATAATATTCGCCAGTGCGGATTCCCCTGAAGCAGGATCTGCCTTGTCCATTATCGTCTTTAACTGTGGCACAGCGAAAACATAGGTGACAATGCCCAGCCTTCCCAGCCAGCCATCATTCATGACATAGCGGTCCGTCTGGAAGCTGGTTGTATTCAGGGCAAAATATTGTGCATAGAGATCTGCATAGAGATTCTGAACTGTTTGATAATAGCCCTGGTTCATACAGGCGGCGGACGATGCTCTTGCAAACATATACCCGAATTCAACGGGTCCGACCTGGGTCAGAGAACTTGGATCTGTATTGATCTTATCGAAATTTTTGGTACAGGAAATGCCGGTGAGCATCAGCAAAATAACGATAGTTGTTTGTTTTAAAGTTTTCATACTAAATGATTGAATCGTTAAAATTGTACATGTAGATTAAGTCCAAAACCCCTGACG
>DATJDF010000482.1:0-5105 GCA_035497555.1 Arachidicoccus sp.
AAGGTGAATACGGGAAAAGGATTGAAAAAGCACCTGATTTTCGGTAGGTATAATCTTCCAGATTTCCTCCTCACTGAACATGGAATCTCTGATCAGACGGTCTAGGGAGTGATAGACATAACCGGACAACGGCTCCTTTTGCCAGTATCCAAAGGCGCCAAATCCACCACCGTATATTCGGCCCTTATGATCCGCTGCAACACAGCGCAGTATCTGATGCTTTGGCATGGGATACAGCTGCCACTGCGCTCCGTTATAACTCAGGAGCCCTTCATTATTGCCAACGAATATAAACCCGTGTTCATCCTGGGTAATAGACCAGTTCTGACTCTGGGCCTGATAAACTGCATTCGGATAATTAATAATCTCTGGCCTAAGCCGTGTTTGACCTATGCCGGGTGTCTCAAACAGGAACACAAACACCAATACCCATAATGCGCTTCGAATCGTCATAGACCTTACTTGGTTAATTTATCAAAAATAAAACAATTCTGCGAGGATAAAGTACCGGGATCTTGCGAACGCCCTCCTGATTATAGCCTACTGATAGTCTGCCTGAAGAAAAATGACAACTTTGTCAATAGTCGAAGTTTAATGGAAGGTCAAACAGTTTCAAGGAAGAACTTAAATCAAATTACTTTCATCTCAAAGTCGGATGGTTCCACCTTTTTTCTTTTTGTGGGCATTGGTACGGTCTTCTTTAACGAATGCCCTTACCTCATCTTCGAAAAGATTGTCAGTTAGTGCTACTGTCTATTTCTTGGCAAGGTCAGAAATGCCTTTTTATTGAGATTCATCCAAAGCAATTTCTGTTCCGACAGGTTCATTCGACTGATATTATCAATCAGTAAAGCGAAAACGGAAGACTGGTTTTGAAATTGTGTAGATTTGTATTTTGCGGCGCTTATTAAACTGATTGTGCAAAATTGGTGATTTTTATGCTTAATAAAGAACATGAATTGCTTTCACGCAAGGCTTAACATTATCCTCCCTTTATTAATGTTCATGATAATGGTACTTTTGTGCCATGAATTCTGCAATCCTCCCGGGCGCAACAAAATGAAATCTGAGGTTTTACCTGAGCTGCGTCTTTGATGGAGGAAACCGGCGAAATGTCAAACTTTTTGATGATATGCACGCTGTTGTGACAAATAGCTTAGGAGGATAATTAGTTGCCATCTAAATATGATTATAGACCTGTTTGCCATATCACAGATTATTATTCACTCAAAATTAATCAGACCGCCCTAAAATATAGCAACTGTCAGGGGAGGATGGAACGCCGTATCCAGTTAATCAAAGAGAAAAGTGTAATATGTAAAAAAATGGCTGAATTGTTCGATATTATTTCTATACTAGATTGATGCTACTAATACAATTGGAATTGTTTCAGGATCCAGTCGATTTGAAGGGGCTTTTGCGCACAGGGACTTTGCATTCAAATTTGCCTCGTGGTTAAGTGTCAGTTTAAATTTTTCCTCATTAAAGAATTATTGGTACGGATTTCAGGGCAAAAAAAAGTGGCTCATCTAATATTATTTTTGATGAAGCCGCTTCTGTGATGTGGGCGGGGATCGAACCTACGACACAAGGGTTTTCAGGCCAACTTTCGACTTTGCTCTAATATCCTACCGCTCCCTTATACTGTATCTAAACCCAACTTTAACCCACGAAAAAGCCGGAGGCATTTTTACATGCATCTCCGGCTTTATATACTAGATTAATTTAATTGAATCAGTCTACCTGCCTGGCATTGAAGGCATGGCAGGTGCGGCACCCCCTGGTTTAACATCCAGCACCTGGATGTCAAATTTAAGGTTGCTGAAAGCAGGTAATTTTTCGCCCTGTTCTCTTTCACCGTAACCTAATGCTGCTGGAATATACACTACGCCTTTAGCTCCCTTGCCAAAATAAGGCATTGCTTCTTCAAGGCCTACGATAGCGCCTTGCTGCCCTACGGTGAAGCTGTAAGGTTCTGTATGTCCGCTAACAGTAGAATCAATATTTGAATCAAATACACCGCCACTTAATAAACTGCCCGTGTATTTTATGGAAACCTGTTTGCCGGAATCAGCCTTCTGGCTGATGTCACCTGGATTTTCAAGGACGATATAAACACCACCTTTTGTTTTAATGGCTTTTATGCCTTTATCCGCGATATACTTATCAAGGTCAGCAGCCGCCTTTTTCAATTTGACGTCAGCTACTACTTTTGCTTTGGCTTGCTCTTTATCAATATCGGCTTTGGCGTCTTTTTCTTCCTTGAAGACATTCATTACACTAATGGTCGCTTTTACATGGCGGCCCTTCGTCATAAACGGAGGCAGGCTCTGTCCTGGTGCTTTGGCAATAATGCTATCTATACTAATGATAACTTCTGCACTATCACCTGTTTTTAACTGGGGGAATATTTCCAGGAAGGTCATCTTCGTGCGGGCACTGGTATCCACCATCGTATATTGTGGCATGATATCATATGCATTCTTGAACACAGAATCAGACAATTCAGGGATGGAAAATTTAAATTTAAATTTAATAATGTCGCCCGCTTTAACAGCCACACCCATGGTGTCGGCACCAACGACTTTTCCTGTCAGAATTTTGTATTTCATGCCTGAAGGGGTCGTTTTATAGCTGACGTTACAGGCGGCCAACGCAATGATTGCAGCTGCTGACATTGCGTAAAGTAGTTTTTTCATTTTTGTATTGATACTTTTTATTGAATTTTAAAGAGCAATATTAATTCAAATAATTCAAAGCTGTTTCATAATCTAATAAAACTGTTTTAAATTTTTTAACGGTTTCCTCCAGCGAATCGGAGGCATTGCCGCCGGCGGCATTTTTATGCCCGCCACCATTAAAATGCTTTCTGGCAAATTGATTGACATCAAAATCTCCTTTGCTGCGAAAACTCCACTTACGCTCTTCATCCCGGTCAATTACAATGGCTGCGAAACGAATCCCCTTTAAAGAGAGCAAATAATTGACTAAACCTTCAGTATCACCGGTTTTTGTATGAAATTTAAGCAGATCGGACTTAGGAATAACCATTATGGCGGCGTTATACGGATAAAAAACTTCCATTCGGTTAAGTAGGGCGTTGCCTAAAAACCGGAGCCTTTCTTCTGTATTGGCATCGTAAATATTTTCATGTATTACGCTGTGTTCCAGCCCCCTTGATTTGAGATCTGCGATAGCCAGATGCACAGAGGCCTTGGTTGAAGGGAACCTGAAGGAACCGGTATCCGTCATCAAACCCGTATATATACAAGTCGCTACCGCCTTGTTTATCAGGGATTGATGCCCGCTTTCTACGATCAGATCATAGATCATTTCGCAGGTCGAGCTTTTCTGGGTATCACTGACGCCATAGTCAAAAACAGCAACCTGCGGTTGTTCGTGATGATCTACAAGGATCTTGACGGCTTTGGCATCAAGTAAAACCTGCTCCATGGTCTTTGTGCGATGTAAAACATTAAAATCAAGACAGAAGATCCAGTCTGAGCTGGCAATATAGGCATCGGATACGGGTTTGGTCTTTTCATAATCCCAGACCTGGTCGCAATCGGGAAGCCAATTTAAAAAACCCGACCAATTGGTAGGGGAGATGACCTGCACCTGATGGCCGAGTTGTATCAGAAAATGATACAAGCCAAGGGTCGAACCCATGGCATCGCCATCGGGTTTCTGATGCATCGTAATGGTTACTTTTTGTTTGGAGCCACCCTCCAATTGGGGGAAAAACAGGGCTATCGGTTTCATAGGGAGCAAAAATAATGGTTTTTAAGCGGTAAACCATAGCCGTCAACCTTACATTTAACGAGGTTTTTGAGGCCCGAAATGTAAAGGAAATTAAAACTTAAAGCCAATTTTCGCCACAATCCTGGAAAAATCTTTACTTTTGCGGCCAATAATAAAAATATGAGCAATACAACTTTTACCATGATCAAGCCAGACGCCACTTCTAAGGGGTATAGCGGTGCGATTATAGATCAGATTATCAAAGCTGGTTTTACCATTAAAGCATTGAAATGGACAAAGCTGACCAAAGACCAGGCAGGTGCCTTTTATGAAGTTCACAAACAGCGCCCGTTTTACGGAGAATTGGTTGATTTCATGAGCAGTGGCCAGATTGTTGCCGCTATTTTGGAAAAAGAAAATGCAGTGGCAGATTTCAGGACACTGATTGGTGCAACAAATCCTGCAGAAGCTGCTGAAGGTACTATCCGTAAGCAATTCGCAGCATCGATAGGTGAAAATGCCGTTCATGGCAGTGACAGCGATGAAAATGCTCAGATCGAAGGCAATTTCTTCTTTTCCGCTCTGGAAAGATTCTAAGGCATTGCAGTTTAGGTGAATTTCAAATAGATGGCTGTAACAGCTTGATCAATGCTTAATAAACAGGCAGTAGATCCAGCCTTTCATCCTTCTCATAATAGTAGTTAAAACCCTGTACGAATACCGTGCTTATTGGCATAGTTCTATTTGCACAGGGTTCTTTTATGCAATAGGCAGTGGGTAAATCTCACTTATTGACCAGACGATAGTATTCAGGCGGCAGCGTTTTAGGAGGAAGCCTTTTGGTGTTTACATTTATACTGGAATGCCAAAACTAAAAACGGACAGCTTTTGAAGACTGTCCGTTTGGCTTTTTAATATTTACTAACGCATTAAAAGTCCATTATTTTTTAGCTGTTTTTTTCTCAGCTAGTTCTTCAACTGCGACGTCCAACGCCTCGGCGGTATCCGCCGGTGCCATTTGTTCGGTCAGTTTAGCCCTGATTTTACCTTCAATTTCTGTTGATAATTCAGGGTTATCTATGAGTAACTGCTTTACGGAATCGCGCCCCTGGCCCAATTTGGTGCTTTCATAACTAAACCAGCTGCCACTTTTATTCACGATACCCAGTTCCACACCCATATCAATGATTTCACCTACTTTACTGATACCCAGCCCGTAGATAATATCAAATTCTGTATGCCGGAAAGGAGGGGCCACCTTGTTTTTAACCACTTTCACTTTTACCCGGTTACCAATGGCAACATCACCATCCTTAATCTGGGCTGCTCTTCGGATATCCAGGCGCACGGAAGCGTAGAACTTC
>DATJDF010000483.1:0-2912 GCA_035497555.1 Arachidicoccus sp.
AAGAAAAACTATTATCAGATACTGGGTGTAGAGCCGGCCGCAACGAGTTCAGAGATTAAAGCCGCCTACCGGCGGCTGGCACTTCTATACCACCCGGATAAGAATGCCAACGACAAACTGGCGGAGGCCATTTTCAAGGAAATAAATGAGGCTTACGGCGTATTATCCAGTAAACAAAAAAGAGCTAATTATCACAGAGATTACGAGGAGGCTAATTACCGGCAGCGCGAGAAAGGAGCTCCATTTTTCAGCTCGGCCCTATTACTGCTGAAATTATCACAAATGAAAGCCGTCCTCACCCAGACTGATCCTTACCGGATGAATACGGATGCAGTCTTTTCAGAGCTGCAACAATTGTTCTCGGCATTTCACTTAGCTGTACTAAAAAAGGAAAATAATCTTCCGGTCAACAACGAGATCGTGGCAACCAGTCTTTCAATCCTCATTTTTTTGCCTGGTAAACAACAAAAACTGATATTGACAGATTTGCGCGCACTACCACAACAGGCTGAATTACAAATAACTGCATTTGAAAAAAAGCAGCGTGGCAGGCTGCTTTGGGATCGCTATAAAATCTGGTTCGTTTTACTTTTTACGGCCTTACTATGTTTCTTGCTTTTCAAAGTGGTTCAGATGGGATGAGCTAATTATTTACTCATTCACAATATAGTTATAACGGGCAACTAAGATTTTAATTCTTCGGAACACCTCCTTCCAAAGTCTGCTATTCAGGGTTTACTTGGTTGATAAGTGCCACTTCGTTTTTGCCATCCTTTTCCTGCCAGTACACTTTTACTTGCTGAGAATGATAAGTGTCTATAGAACGGCCGATATAATTGGGTTGAATTGGTAACTGTCTGCTGAACCGGCGATCAATCAGGACACATAATTCAACGGCTGCCGGACGGCCGTAATCCAATAGAGCGTCCAGGGCAGCCCTGATGGTTCTTCCGGTCCATAACACGTCATCAATCAACACAACAGATTTGTTTTCTATACTGAAGGGGATATCCGTTTCATTAGCAATATGCAGGGAACTGCGGATATCATCCCGGTAAAAGGTAATATCCAGCTTGCCGTAGTTTATATTTTCCGGGGGGACAATCAGTTTGAGGGCTTCAACTATTCGGTTGCTGACGAATATACCACGCGGTTGTAAACCGATAATGACCGTATTTTCCAATTGGAGATGATTTTCCACAATCTGATGTGCCAACCGTTGTATGGTGAGATTGACCTGTGCCGGGGTTAATAATGATTTCATGGATTGCATTTTTAGTGCTTAATTCAAGCATTATTCAAATTTTCTGCTTTTTAAGGATTGAATTAACAGGAGTTACAAAAATAGTTTAACCGAATCAATTACATTCGCGTTTTCTAAATTTAATTTTTTATGCATAAGATTTTGATGTCTTCCTCGGCATTACTGCTGGTGCTCAGCTTGAATGCCCAAACCAAAAAGTCTGTTAAGCCCACTGTTAAACAAAACAGTGCAGTTGCTGGCAACACAAAGCTAATACCAGTACTGAATACTTTTAATGATTCCGTAAGTTATGCAATGGGCCTCAGCCTTGCCAAATTTTACCAGCAACAAGGGGCTAAAGGGATCAACACAAAATTATTAAGTCATGCGATTAATGCGGTCTTTGCTAAAGATAGCGTATTGCTGACGAATAACCAGATTGCTGCTGTGCTGATGGCAGCCGATCAGCATTATAGTGCTGAAAAATCCGCCGGAGCCAAAAAAGAGGGCGCCGCATTTTTGGCAAAAAATAAAACAAAACCGGGCGTTATTACGCTACCTGACGGTTTACAATATGAGGTGCTTGAAAAAGGTACCGGTGCAGCACCCACAGATACCAGCAACGTAAAAGTTCATTATAAAGGCAGTTTACTGGATGGGACTGAATTTGACAACTCCTATAAAAGAGGGGAACCCATTGACCTGAATGTCAATGAGGTTATAAAGGGTTGGACAGAAGCGCTGCCTTTAATGCACGAAGGAGCAAAATGGCGCTTATATGTGCCTTCCGACCTTGGTTACGGAGACAGAGGTGCTGGCCAGACGATACCAGCGGGATCAACGCTTATATTTGATATAGAATTAATTAAGGTCAATCATTAAAGATTTTTTGTGCATTTTTCAGGTTATTTATAATCCAAAGAATTTTATAACCTAAAAAGCATTGCCACCATTGGCAATGCTTTTTAGGTTATAATTGTGAGACATTGTTATCTGCACAATCCGTGGTTGTCAGCCCAATCATTTATAATAATTTTCATCCAGGTAGAAGTAGCCGTCTGCCTTTTTCCAATACCAAAATTTATTATTGTATTTATAATAATAGCCTTTACGGCCTTTTTTGGCCAGATTATCAGGTACAAATAAAACCCTAGGCGGAATTTGCTTAAACCTGTACGCCAGGTTTTTAGCCTCATTAGGCGTAAAAGACCGAATGGATTGATTAAGTGAATCAAGGTTATGCGATACGGTTGGCGGCAAATTAAGTGTATCAATCATAAGCTTCCCTCTACTGTCTATTACAACTACCGGCTCCATTAAAATACTGGCAGCACTGGTAAGGCTGTCGGCCTTAGCGACCGCTGCCGCTGAATCGGCAGCGGAGCCATAGGAATCGGTTATAGTTTTATTACCTACCTGGCCGTTATTAAATCCAGTCTGTGTAGAATCAATAATCGTAGCCTTCTTTACATATTGCTTTTTATCGACCCGGTCCGGTGCAATCTTTGGATGAAGTTTGCCATTGTCTGATGACTTGGAAGGTACTGTTCGCCGGCCGCAAGCGGCCAGTAAAACTGAGAATGCAAAGGTTGTGTAAAGTAATTTTTTCATGTTTTTAATTTATTCGGTTATCAGACCGGTTGCTCAAGTGTTCTTATGTAATCAACAA
>DATJDF010000484.1:0-1686 GCA_035497555.1 Arachidicoccus sp.
ATTTTACGGTCTGCATTATAAGTCAGTACGCCGCTGGCCGGAGCAGTATAACCGGAGACACTCTTCAGCAGAAAAATATCCATACAGCCAGCCACGGAAAATAAATTTCCTTTCGGATCAAGAACAGTCTGCAAGACCAGGTGGTCATCTTTTTGCGCCGTGTTGAGTGCAGAAACTTTTGCTGAAGATACCGCGCCGCCCCTTGCATAAAAAAAAGAGTTGTCCGGGTAGTAGGTCCGGTAATCATGGCCATTATGCTCGAATTTCACGGTGGGGTTATTTTTTGACCCATCGTCGCTCCAATTATTTGTTCCAAATCCACCTAAGAACTTCTGAATATTAAAACTAAGGGGCGTATTGGTGTCAGGTCCATAGAGTTCCTGATAGTAAGCCAGAATGAGCCGTGCAATACAGTGGGACACAATCGCTGTGAAATTGGTTGTGCCACCATCATCCTGAAACTTAAATGCTGCACCGAGCACTGTATTGAGGTGGTCAACACAGAAAGTGAGCGCCTCGGCTGTATACTTTATTATTTTATTTGTTTCAACGACGGCAACGACACCTACCCCGTCTGTTAAAATAATCTCAGCTCCGTCTGCAATGGCGATTGCGCCCAATTTGGCTACATCAATAGCGCCATCAATGATTTTAATCACCCAGTCCGGGATCTGTGTCGCGGAGGCTATATCATAAGTTACTTGGATTTTATCGACAAATCCGCCATCGGGATCCATGGAGAAAGTCAGTAGTGCATGGTCATCGCTTTCCAGCTGGATATGGTCCAGTTTTACGGAGAAAAATATGGTGGAACCTTTTAGCTCGATGGAAGGGTCATAGACCCTGTATTCGGAATTCTGTGCGTACCATTCACTTTCATACAGGTCATTTTTTCGACCCCGTTTTGAACCGGGGTAAAGGGCGACAAAATTATTGATAATATTGGTGGTGTTTACGCCTGGATTATGATCATATATTTGAAAGCTTTCAATGGTGTTATCCATATTACCCTCATTTTTATCATCTTGGACGTATTTCAGATTGAGATGCGCATCCGGACCGATTAGTGCGGTGCGGCCCAGAAAATTTGGCCTGGAAAATATCCGGACCCAGGTACCAGAACTGGTATCGATCCAGCTGATATCGTCTTCCATGTCATTGTGGCTTTTTCCGGGCCAATGTACATCATGAAGATCTGACTCTGACTGTGGGCCGTCATAATTTTTAGAATCCCCGGTACCTTTGGTACCATCCGTATCCTTAAAGAAACTAACGTTGCAACTCGACATAATATATGTGTTTAAATATTTAATAAATGAATCCTCAAACGTTTCCTTGTTGACAATCGGGTTATATAAAGGCAGGTTTATGGGGGCAAAAACACCGTTATCCTATGGAGGGATCGGCTGTTCAGTAATGTTGATGATCGTATTATCATTCCGGCCAGTAAGCCAGCTATGTTCATTTTCTCTTCCGGATTATTATACATTCTAATTCAATTACGGTGTTATTTGCCTTCCCTGAGGATAAGACAATTTAAAAAATATAACACGCAGATATGTAAGAAACACCAGGCTAGCGAGGTGGGAAAGGTATTATAGGCTCCCTTAGTCAACAAGGTCGGCATTCCATAGGAAATTTACAATTAGCGCATTTGTGTATTTTAGTCGAATGCCGTCAATAGGC
>DATJDF010000485.1:0-2712 GCA_035497555.1 Arachidicoccus sp.
ACCGACTTCTGGAATGACTCTTGAGCATATAATTTTCATGAATGGGGAGTTTAGATGACTAATGCACGTTTACAAAGGTATTAAAGAAAGTGCAATCTGACTTCCTCAAGTAAATTTTTAGCATTTATGCAAAAGCCGATAAGCATTACTTATCGGCTTTTGGGAGTATAGCTATTAGCGTTAAACTCTTGGCGGAATTTATTTTTTATTTACAGGGAACTGTTTATCCTGAAGCATTTTCAGCGCATTATATAAATTGACAATTCCGCCTGAAATGCACAGATCACTTAGTTTAACAGCTTCACCTGTTTCTGGGTTCATTACCGGAAAATCTATCTTAGTGACGGAAGCCATAATCAGCTGTTTTACCTGTGGTGCGGTGAGTTCTGGATAATAAGACCGAATCGCAGCAGCAACCCCTGTAACTACTGGTGAAGCCATACTGGTGCCGCTGAGGGCGCCGTAATTGTCCTTACCAGGTAGAGTAGAATAGATTTCCACGCCGGGTGCGAAAACATCTACGCTTTTCACCCCGAAATTGGAGAAATCTGCCACCAGATCCTCTTTCATAGCTCCACTGGCACCGACAGTAATTACATTATCAAATGCCTGGCTGTTATTCGGACCGTAGAACTGGGTAGGGTAGTTAGGGATGCTATCAAGATTTTCACCATCATTACCTGCCGCATGAATCAATAACACATCTTTTTTAGCTGCATAACGAATGGCATCCTCAACCCATGACCGGTTTGGAGAAAGTGGCTTTCCAAAGCTCATATTAATAACCTTAGCTCCATGATCCACTGCATAATAAATCGATAAGGCTACATCCTTATCATGTTCATCTCCTCCGCTGGGAACAGTGCGGATTTCCATAAGGGAAACATTATCTGCAATGCCGTCCATACCTAAATTATTGTTCCTTTCTGCGCCAATAATGCCGGACACATGCGTGCCGTGCATGACGTCGCCGGCGGCAGTGTTACTGTTGCCGTAAAATTTATCTTTTATATTATTGTAATCGTCCTTCACAATTCTTGCCCGGTACGCTGGCGGTGGAGTGTCGGGTAAAGTGCTGGTCTTTTTCAGGCTATCGATGAGTTTATCCAGCGCTGCTGGCAATGTTATATTTGTCGTGCCAGGCGTTACCTTATCCAGTAGAATGGTATATATCTGCTTTTCAGCACTGGTTTTCCGGTCAATTGGCTCATACGCTTTGACATCTGCTATATCAAAGGTGTCCTTAACCAGAATACTTCCAAAATCGCTTATTTGCGGAAGCAGGCTGGCAATTCTTTCTAAAGAACTAGCCTCTTTTGCTTCCGGAGTGGCCGTCAGCTCGATTTCTTTGGCGCGTAACCACTGATTATATTTGTTGCGATCCTTTTGGGGGACTTTGTTGCTGTCTGTAATATTTTCAAACAGAGATTTGTAGGCAAAATAAACCCGTAAGGATTCCCTTGTGTCATCTGTTACATTAGAGGTATCACTTTTGCCGCCCAGGAAGTTCCAGCCGTAAAAGTCATCGACATAGCCGTCCTGATCATTGTCTTTATTGTCATTTTGGATTTCTTTAGGGTTCCGCCACAGGACGTCCTTTAAATCTTCCTGTAATGTATCGGCACCGGAATCGATAATACCGACAATAACTTTTTTGGATGTCTTACCTTTAAGGATTTCGCTGTAAGCACGGTTGACGGATACGCCATAAACACTGTCTTTTATCGGATCAAGCATATGCCAGCTCATGGGGACTTGAACAGTTTGCGCTTTTAATTGCAGACTGCAAAGTATTGCGAACGCCAATGGAATGAAGAGTCTTTTAGTCATGTTTGTGTTTTTCTTCAAAAAGAATTTAATTGCGCAATATACCTATATCCCTGAAGTAAAAAGCTAAAAAATAGGGAAAATTTTCTATATAAGACCCTAAATTGAGGATCATATGTTCTTTTTAGACGACGACTGCTGCCCGTAAACTGTTATTATTGCCTATTTTTGCACAAATTTAAGGTATGCATGATTTTCTAACGGCGAACCAGGACACGATAGTGGCATTAGCAACGCCTCAAGGTGCGGGAGCGCTGGGTATTATCCGTGTGAGCGGACCCGACACATTTTATATAGTGAATCAGCTGTATTCCGGGAAAGGTCTATTAAATCAGCCTTCCCATACTTTGCACTACGGCCTCTTAAGGCAAGGTGAAGAAGTGCTGGATGAAGTGGTGCTATCCTTATTCAGAAACCCTCATTCTTATACAGGAGAAGATGTAATTGAAATCTCCTGTCATGGTTCGGCATATATTCAGGGACGCATCCTTCAGGTATTGATGGATAAAGGTGCTCGTATGGCTCAACCTGGGGAATTTACCCAAAGGGCGTTTTTTAACGGTAAAATGGATCTTACGCAAGCTGAAGCGGTCGCTGACTTAATTGCTTCCAATAGTAAAGCAGCCCAGCAAACTGCATTAAAACAGCTCAGGGGTGGATTTTCAGGAGATTTACAACTACTAAGAGAGGAACTCATAAATTTTGCTGCATTAATTGAATTGGAACTTGATTTTTCTGAGGAGGATGTTGAATTTGCAGACCGGGAAAAGCTAAAATCACTCATTGAAAGAATGAAGGAAGCCACAGGGCGATTAATTGATTCTTTCAAATTGGGTAATGTTATTAAAAATGGCGTTAGAGTGGCCATAATCGGAAAGCCAAATT
>DATJDF010000486.1:0-4847 GCA_035497555.1 Arachidicoccus sp.
AACCAGTTAAAAGAGTAGGCTGAACCCGCCCATCCCTGCGCGGGCAAATTAGAAGAATAACCGTATTTCTGATTTTTATTCCGGTAAGAGTTATCCCGGTTATTCATCAGATTACCATTCAAACTGGTTTTAAAAGTAAGGTCCTTTGTTGGAGCATACTCCAGAAATCCTGTCGCCAGGGTATTAAAGGTTTTACGCTGCTCTTTGATTTCTCTGGTCAGCGAATAGGGATGCCACATGATCAGATCACTATAAGGTGTAAACCGGTACCATTTGGAATTAGGGTCCCTAAAGCCGTAATTTCCATTTTCATTGTACACGGGAAATATGGGATCACTCTGTAATCCCAGACTTACTACATCACTTTTACCGGAGGTACCCTGTGTACGGTCGAATATACCGGTAACGGCCAGTTTTACTCCTGCGGTAACCTTTTCGGAAATTTCATGGCGGATATTGGCCCTTAAGGAGAGCCGTTTATAGTAATTCATATCCAAAACCGCCTGTTGATCCAAATATCCGGCTGAAAACAAAAATTGCGTCTTTTCATTTCCGCCTGAAACAGATACTTCTGCGTGATGGCTTGGCGCTGTTCTGAACATCACGGACTGCCAGTCCGTACCCGGTTCAAACTGTCCGGGGTCCTGAATAAAATCTTCCGGAATCCGGTAGGCAGGTCCTCTTTTATCATTAGGATCACTGGCACTTCCACCAATATCTGTCCAGGCATTGTTATGCGCATCAACATAATACTGCACGTACTGGGCTGCATTCATCAGGTCGATCCGACGATCCACCTGCTGAACGCCAAATTCATAAGTTGCGCGAACAGCACTTTTACCCGCCTGACCAAGTTTTGTGGTAATAATAATAACGCCATTGGCACCCCTTGAACCATAAATGGCTGCAGAAGACGCATCTTTCAAAACATCAACAGAGGCAATATCCTGTGGATTGATCAGGTTCATGTCAAAATTCTCCATGGGCATCCCATCAACAACATACAGGGGATTCGTGCCCGCTGTAATGGAACTTGTCCCCCGAATCTTAATCATAGGACTGGAACCAGGCGCTCCCTGGCTCTGCGTGATGCTGACACCGGCGATTTCACCAGAAAGCGCCTGTGTCACGTTGCTATAAGAACGGTCTTTAAACTGGTCAAATTTAACGGAGGCTATTGACCCGGTTACTGCAGTTTTGCTTTGCGTGCCATAGCCCACCACAACTACATCGCCTAATTCTTTAAGAACCCCTCCGGGCCCGAGTGTAACCTTGATCCCGCTGGAGGCCAGCGCCTCTGTGACATCAATGGTCTGGGAAGCCATTCCGACAAAAGAAATCGTCAATACCGCACCAATTGGCGCTTCAAGAGAAAACTGTCCTTGTCCGTCAGTTCTGACACCTTGACGCATACCCATTACGGTCACGGATGCATCCGGCAGTCCCCTGCCGGCAGTATCCAACACGACACCCTTGAGCATACGCCTCTGGGGGCGTTCTGTCGTATCAATGTCCATCACTGCAGCAGTACCGCCATCCGCGGATACGCTTAGATACATTTTTCGCTGATGACCCGTAATTGAATCTTTTGCGCGCTCGTAGGGCGAGGCCATTACGGGCACACAAAATGCCAGGCCGACGGCGATGGAAAGTAAACGCAAACAGGCCTTCGATTTTCTATGCAGTGGCTGGACACAACCATCGCGTCCAGGCTGCAATACATTTTTTCTATACATTTCGTAAAATAGTTTAGTGACTAACTGGAACATTTTCGTTTTGTTCAATCCGTAAGTGGCGCTAAACATTTATCGAATGCACACTGGCAGCAAATCCTGTGTCGGTTTCATCATTTCATAGGCGATCATTTTTATTTTGTCTAAAATTTATTTTTTTATCACATTACGCCCCTATCCTCAAATGCGTATATGCTTTATGCTGTGTAGTTTTTCACCTACCGGAGATTCAGCTGCAACCTGTGACTCACTAATAAAACAAACTTAAAAAAAGTGACTGATAATGACAGATGTTTTCATGCAATCGTTGCCGATCTACTAATTTGCAAGTTTCGCGCATCCATTTAATAAAAATAATCCGAACATCTCCCTTCCACCGGAGCCCCTATCAATATTGCAGAAAAGCAAAAAACAGTACAGGAGCCCCCGATTTTAAATCCTCATTTGATATCTTTGTTTTCATCCTGTATCTTACGGATGGATATACCACACTGCAGTGACGGCTTATTTATTAAGGTGACGGGTAGGTGAAGTAATCAGATTTCAGGAAGATGCGCTTAAACATAATTGCAATTGGATCTTAACTGAATTTAAAATTTGTCCGGAATTAAAATTTAATTTTTATAACCCATTTCAAAAAATAAATCCAAGATGTCCTTTTTATTCAAAAAAGTTATAAGGTTCAAATGCGTACTTCCCTACTCAGTGCTTCTGCTGAGCCTGGGCTTACCCCCTGCAGTCCGGGCCCAACAGCCGCCTAATATCATTTTTGTGCTGACAGATGATATGGGGTATTCTGACTTGAGCTGCTATGGGAATCCGGTTATTATGACACCGTTTTTAGATTCGGTTGCCAGCCGCGGCGTGCGCAGCACTAATTTTGTCGTATCCAGCCCATCCTGCACCCCTTCCAGGGCATCTTTTCTAACCGGTCGTTATGCCTCCCGCTACGATTTACCAGACCCCATCGGGCCAGGCTCACCGCGCGGATTGCATGACCGCGAAGTCACCATTGCCGAAATGTTGAAAACGGTGGGCTACCACACAGCAATGGTCGGAAAATGGCATCTGGGCGACAAACATGCATACAACTATCCCACAGCTCAGGGTTTTGATTCCTACTACGGGATGCTGTATAGTCATGATTACAGGGCGCCATATGTAAAAACGGACACCACCATTAAGATATTCCGTAACCGGACACCCGTCATCTGGAAGCCTGAAGACTCTTTGCTGACCAGGCTATATACAAAAGAAGCCCTCAGCATTATTGATCAAAAAAAGAAAGACCAGCCACTCTTTCTCTACCTGGCCTATAACATGCCGCACCTTCCTGTGGCATTTGCAGCTTCTGCAAAATATTTAGCTGCCAAACAAAGAGGTGGCGCACTGGGGGCTGTCGTAGAGGATCTGGACTCGAACCTGGCGCTGATCTGGCAAAAGCTGATCGATAAGAAAATGCTGGACAACACCATATTTATTTTCTCCAGTGATAATGGCCCCTGGATTGATTTCCCGGACCGGTGTGCAGGAGATAGCGTGACAAAACGCTGGCATCCGGGCACTAAAGGGCCTTTTAAAGGCTCTAAAGGACAGACTTATGAAGGCGGCGTACGTGTACCCTTTATTGTCTACTGGAAAGGCCATACCAAGGCCGGCAACCTGACCACCAGTATTAGTAATCTGGATCTGCTTCCTACGCTTGCGACCTGGTCCGGTGCCGCCTTACCCGAAGGCAGAACACTCGATGGTCAGGACATCAGTGATTTACTGACGGGTAAAGTCCCAAGTGGCACTTATCAGCACCGGCCCATCTACCTTGTGAACCATGGTAAAGTTGAGGCGGTAAGGACGGAGGATGGTTGGAAGTACCGCAAAGTACCCGCTGGTGTGGAGCATATTTCCGGCCAGGCGCATCCGGCAAGAGAAGAACTCTATAATGTCAATCATGACCCCAGTGAACGTAGTAACGTCATCGCCGACTATCCGGAGAAAGCAAAAGCATTAAAAGCACTTTTTGATGCCTTCCCCGGTAATACTGAAAATTAAACCGGCAACCAGGGTTCTGCTTAACTCAATAACTTTAATCGCAACAGCCTTGTTTTTTGCATGTTTATGCAAAAAACAAGGCTGTTGTCCATACGTTCCTTTACTACAAAAAACCAACCATCCGTTCAGTTGTCACAGTTGTTCAATCTGCCCGGCCTTTAATAAGCGGTTCCAAACCTGCAGGCCACCTATCTTACCTTTAAACCCGCCCAACTTTTCTAACGGAAAAACCAATGTCTCTACTTTGCGTACTTTTGACTTAGCAGGGTCATTATATTCAATCTGGTGGTCATATAGGCGGTCTTGAAGTTGACCATTTACATACAACGCCGTTCCTTTAGCGGTCCCCGTAATGACAATATGTGTCCACTGCTTAGACGGCGCTTTAAAATTAAAGCTATAGTCATACCCTTCTCTTGAAAATCCTAACTGGCCTGTACCTATTTGGGATAGTTTAACGCCCGCATGCTTTGACTGAAAGATTGCAGCATCAGCAGACGGGTGAACCTCGTCCGGATAAATGTAAAATGAGACCGTATAGTCATATCCAATTTCTTCAATAGGCAATTGAACATAACTATCTTTCCCGGAAAATGCCAGGACCTTAGGATTTTTTTTAAGCACGCTGCTGCTGAAACCCCTGTCCATTAATACTTCTTTTTTCAATTTCATCCAGGAAACCTTATGAAGTGCTTTATCAGAAAGCTTTGTAAAATCTTTCAAACTAAATACCAGTGAATCTGCGCCAGGAGCATAGCTTCCCACTCTAGCACGCAGGTTTAATCCGGGGCCTTCGCCCTTTGATTGACGCAATGCATTAAATGCCGTAAAATTCATTACAGTATCTTCACCACCCCACATTTTCTGGGACAGTACCTGCAGGGCCGGGAATACCCGATCAGTGACATCAGGCTCACTGATGCCATTGCCTACAATATCATTCCAGACGGCAAAAGCACCGCCAAGTATCGTTGGGTCTCCAGCCGGGAATTTTACGTCGCCAATCTGTAAAGGCGTCCACCGGTGATATAACATAGGTAAATTCAGATAGTCATAATAATAACC
>DATJDF010000487.1:0-11889 GCA_035497555.1 Arachidicoccus sp.
AGTGTACTTCCTTAATATCTTCTAGTCGCACACCAATACTGACCATCAGATTCTGACGGATCAAAAGATACAATTCTCCAACAATCTTAAGTTTACTTTTTTGCAGTAAATTATAGTTAGGAAGTATACTGCCAGCTATTGTGTTTTCAATAGCCATAATACCCGCATCACTAATTTTTTTGTCGGAAGCTACTTTTACCACATCCCGAAAGGTATCACAATTGACTACTTTTACTTGCTTACCATAAAAATACTGAGCAGCCTCCTGATGGAAACTACCTTCGTACCCCTGGATGGCTACGGTTTTAGCTTCTGATTTATTCTTGCGTGATTCCATGTTGAGTTTAAAAATGATTTTCAGGTTATAAACAAAAATCCCGACTGTTGAGATAATCGGGATGGGTTATAAGAATTTAAGTTTAAATTAAAATGCAGAACACCAGCCCTTTGCTTCCTTGAAGTAAAAAAATGTGATAAAGCAGAAGAAATACTTAAAGGCTCTTAACATTGCATTTTTTTTATATACTTTTTTTTTATCTTTTGACGGCACAAAGTTACATAGATAAAATTTACTGACAAATTTTATTTTATTAATTAAAAGGAACATTTGTTAGTTTCTGACAACTATTGTACTTTTGCCCACGCCTCTAACGAAAAAAAGCCCTCCCTAAGACTAAGGACGGCCTCTAACGATTGCTTGCCATATATGAAAAAAGTCAATTATTTTCATTCGAAAATAATAAATCTCTTGTTTGTATGTTTAGCGTTCTACCCAGGTACAACGCACAATCAGAAAGGAAAAAAGGAGTTAAACATAGATGGATCAACTCCTTTTCGTCTTTCATTCTGTATTAATCCTACCTAAAATTATTTAGTAGCAGCGTCAGCAGCAGCTTTTGCAGAATCAGCAGCAGCGTTTACATCAGCTTTTGCAGAATCAGCAACAACATTTACAGAATCTGTAACTGCGTTTGCAGTAGAATCAAGGGTTTCAGAAGTTGCGTTTGCTAAAGAATCAGCGTTAGCAGCAGCGTCAGTGCCAGCACCGCCGCAAGCAGCAAAACTTAAACCTAAACCTAATACAGCAACAAATAATAACTTTTTCATCTTGTTTTTAATTTAATTTTTGTTTTAATTTTCAAGTATTAATACGCACATTAAAAAAAGGTAACCCAGATTTTTTATTTTTTATGAAAAATTATTTTTCGCCTGAAAATTGGGTTACTTTTAGGCACATTTTAGCATTAAAAGAAGTTAGGTGAATTCAGAAGAGAAAGAACATAAACTATTAAAAGGTCTGGCGGAAAATGACACTAAGGCAATCGAAGCCATTTATGCCAGCAATTTTAGTCTAATTCAGGCATTGGTACTCAATAATAATGGTTCTTATGATGATGCAAGGGATATTTTCCAGGAAGCCATGGTTATTTTGTACGAAAAGGCCAAAAGCAGTGAGTTTCAATTGACATGTCAATTGAAAACTTTCCTTTATGCAATTTCTAAGCGTCTATGGCTCAAGAAGTTAAAGCATCATGGACTTTTTGTCAGCAATACGGATCTGAGTTTGATTGAACAGGTGATCCCGGTAGAAGAAGATCTGGAGATTGCCGGACAGAAGGATGAGGAATTCAAATTGATGGAAATGGCCTTCCAAAAGATTGGCGAACCCTGTAAAAGTTTACTGGAGGCCTTTTATATAAAGAAGAAGAATATGGCAGAATTGGTGGAGCTGTTTGGGTATACCAATACAGATAACGCCAAAAATCAGAAGTATAAGTGTTTGATGCGGTTGAAGAAACTATTTTTTGCGCAATACAATTCGAAAAAGTCAGATTATGAGTGAGCAATTTATTATAGAGAGTTTTGAGCGTTATTTTAACGATGAGATGCTTCCTGAGGAACGTGCTTATTTTGAACAGATTCGCACGGAAAACCAGGAATTGGATCAGATGGTGGTGTCGCATAAGATCTTCATGGACAAAATGGCTGCCTACGCTGAGAGAAAAAATATTCAGTCAGTGCTTAATAGCACCCACGATCATTTATTGAAAAAAGGAGCTATCGCGGAAGACCAGAAAAAAATGTCCAAAGGTAAAATCCTCCAATTATGGCACAGATATAAGAAAACGACTGCCATCGCAGCCTGCATTGCCGGTTTAACCGCACTGGTTATCAGTGGCGTTATATCAACATTTGGCCCTGCGAGTCGCCAGCAGATTGAGCTATTAAGCCGCGATATCGAACAATTGAAGAAAACCCAGGATTACCAATATACCCAAATTAAGGAAGTGACCAAGATGCCGGAAGGCGCTGTGGTAAAAAGCGGTGGTTCAGCTTTCATGATTGACGGGAAAGGGTATCTTGTTACCAATGCACACGTGTTAAAAGGCAGTAGTGCGGTCGTTGCCAATAGTGATGGGCAGGAATTTAAAACAAGTATAGTTTATGTAGATAATCAGAAAGACCTGGCAATATTAAAGATTACAGACTCTGATTATCAACTGGTTAAGACATTGCCATATGACCTGAAAAGCAATAAAGTAGAATTAGGTGCTGAAGTGTTTACACTGGGCTATCCCCGTAATGATTGGGTAATTACCTACAACAAAGGCTACCTGAGTGCCGTTTCCGGCTTTGATGGTGATACTTCTACAGTACAGATATCGCTTCTTGCAAATCCTGGTAATTCCGGTGGACCCGTATTCAACAAATTCGGTGATATTGTGGGGATACTCAGTACCCGCGAAGCGAATGCACAGGGTGTAACCTTTGCCATAAAATCTAAGGAGATCTATCAGGCTATTGATGAATGGCAATCTAAGGATACCAGCGCCATTTCTCCCGAAAGCATGCATACCGACCGTAATTTAAGAAGTGAAAGCCGGGAAAACCAGCTCAAGAAATTACAGCAATATGTATACAATGTAAAAGCTTATAACTAATTAATTATACAACTATCTCACAAAAAAGCGGGTTACCATGGTAGCCCGCTTTTTACTTTATACCCATCAGCAATCATCAATACGCCGATACTGTCCCTCTACAGAATGATGCTTTCATTATGCTGTTTTATATAAATCAGAACAGATGAATGGGCAGGATCAGCTCCCAATTATTTTTATCTTTAAAGCTGCTATTGGTCAAATGATTATACCGAATCCCAATGGTCAGTGGATATTGATTGCCCAACCGGATATCAGCCAGTAATGCACCACCAACGGAACCGAATGCATTTCTTTTTGCATTACTGCTGTAACCATAGCTCTGGTCATAATACAGATTCGCTCGGATCCTTGAAAAATAACACATACTGGCAAAACCCCAGTCGGGATAAAAAAGCGGTAGATCGTAGTCCACACCAAACTTCCACATTTTTGGAAAATCAGGTCGCAAATACCCCCTGGAAAATGGAAAATTACTGGAATAATAATAAGCGCCTGCGGTATCTCTGTACTGATAGGCCAGCCCCGCCCGCAAGCTATGGTCCAGCCTTAACCCCGGCAGGTAAAGGGTCATCTTACTCAGCCATCCATTACCGCCCGTTTTATCAATAGCCCGGTTCGTTTCTCCGTAGACCACACCTCCCAGTCTGGGATAAATCTGTGCTACCGCCTGTTGAGAAAGCATGGAAAATTGCAGACGCGAATACAAATAACGCATGCTGGTTAAATGATTTCCGGGGACAGGAGCCTGCCAGAAAAGATGACTTTCACTCAAAGCAGTGGACAGATATAAATTGCGGGACCACCGTCCGCCAGTAAAATCAAGTGGCAATTGTACCCCTAACTGCGTAGTCCATTGTCCGTAATTATACGTTCTACCGACGGCGTCAGCTGCCTGATTATTAAAACGATAATCCATATGGATAAATGGCTGTAAATACCAGGCACCGATCACCAGATCTGCGCCCACCGCAGTGGATTGTTCTGCCCTGTTATATTTATAAAACAGGTTGGTCTGCACGGTATTTAATATATTCTGTCCATAGAGGGTAAGGCCGTAGATGGGGTCTTCTATATTAGGTTGAAGGCTGTGAAAATGAAATGGGTGTGTAAATTTAGGATACCGTGTAGATTCAAAATGGGGTAATGTCGAAGTATCCTGCTTTTCCTCACTAGACTGAATGATATAACTGGTCTGCGCTGGAAATTCACTGTACATTAAGACCATGGTATCAGCACTAAGCGCGTCTGCACTAATTTGCTTGTCGCCACCGCTGAAAACTGAGGCTTTTGTCTCGATGCTGTCACCATTAGTGTTATGGGCTACTCTATTTGCTTCGTCCAGTCTTACCAGTTGGTAGCCATAGCTTGTAAAAACACTTCCGATAATCCCATCAGGACACTCGGTTGCCTGATAAAACCCACGTACAGGTGCCGCCAATTTCTCCAACTTCCCTACTGCGACATTTGGCACTCCGGTCGAAATGTCCAATCGCCATAATGCGTCTGCACCCTGACTCGAACAAGTAAATAACAATTTATTGCTGTTGACCACAGGGAATCCTAATAAGCGGTTGGCGTAGGGTAGAAGAATTTTGGGTGTTTCGGTGACTGTATTTGCTCCAGTTGTGTCCCTTCTTTTTTTATCTGATTGTATAGTTGCCGCAGCAACTATTGCAGTGGGCAGTGAAAATTCACCAATGGCCATTTCACCAGAAGGTTTGCGGTCAAAAAATACCAGGCGCTGATCGTCAATTGTAAATTTTGGATAATTGTAAATATGGCCCGGGGGCGCCACCCACTGATAAAGATAATGCCCTAAGCTGTCAAGTAACACCAATGCAGAAACTCCATTGGTCTGCTGTCTGCTAGCTAGAATAAACCGGCCATTATGGGCTATGTCCGGTGTAAAATACCGCTGTTTATGAGTTAGCCGGCGCCGCCGCCTGGTCCTCAAATCAAAGACCTCCAAATCGCTATATTCTTTTTCAGTCCAACGCGGATCTGGGTGATAACAGGTATAAATGAGCCTTTCTCCATTATAACCATAATAATCATTTCTGCTGATAGGGGCAACGCCCAGTGGCTTTATATGACCTTCTTTATAACGGATATACCGGGCAGTCCGGTCCCTGTCAGATCGAAGCGCAATCACCCCACCGCTGCCATCATCATAGGGATATTTATAATCCACCACTTTGTCCCCTTTGCCCGCATGCAGCGTTAGAAAATGTAACCGTGGTTGGGTACCCTTCTCTTTGATAAACCCAGGTTTCTCAGGATAATTAAGACGGCCCGCACTATCCAGCCAAAGAAGTTGCGACCAACGCCTTTCATAATTTGCAAAAGCAGCCTTTCTGAAGGATTTAAAACTCAGTCCGGTATTTCGACGGATCGCTGCCTGAAACGGGTAAAACCAGGAAGTATAGGCAGCGGCATCCCGCGTTACCTTTCCCCAAAAATCGGGGCCATATTTTTCATATCCATAAGCCACGAGTAAATAACCCAATTGATAATGATCCGGTACAAAGTCCCTGAAAGAACCATTTCTAAGTTTTTGGTAACTATAAGCCCTTCCCTCCTTTTCCATTACTGGAAATGCATTCATAAAGGCAGGCAGGCGCCCACGCCCCTGCGGACTATGCAGGGTTTCATTATATACAGCATCCCCTTCAAAGAACCAGTCCGGTATTGCCACTGCATTAGCAAGTGCCTGACCATTCTCTCCAAACAGCCTGCTGATCACACGGCTCCAGCCCCGATCAAAATTATTATATTGCTGTACGTGACGATATTCATGAAGCGCCAGAGTGGTTGGCCAATCCACCCCGCCCAGGTCGAGCGCATTAACAGGCGGTGACAGATAATATTCACTCCTAAAAGGCCCCAAACCCACATAGCCGTTGGAATTAGTCGTCAGATTCTGCAAGACAATTGGAATCCGCCGAAAACGGTTCCCAAGATGATTGCTGGTCCACCGCTGCTCTTTCTGGATAATGCCTGCAATACGCTGTGCAGTACTATTCAGCCCTTGAGGGAAGATAATCTGTAAGGAATCTGTTTTTAGTTGGCGCCAATGAACAGACGCAGGGTTGCCGCCGAATTGCTGACCCCATAAACAGACGCAGCAACACAGCTGAAAAATTAAAATGCAGCTACGATATCCAGTTTTTTTAATCCGCATAATCGCTTAAAGGCTTTATTATTCTCCCTGTACATCTCAACAGGCGGTACGCCAGCCAATACAACAAAAAACCCGGCCAGTTGTGCTAGACATCCGGCCGGGTTAAAGATAATTATATTTTCCGCAGAAATTATTTATTAAACAGATCGGGGAATATTCCGTCTTCGCCTAATTGTTCTTCGATACGGATCAACTGGTTGTATTTTGCGATACGATCCGTCCGGCTGGCAGATCCTGTTTTGATCTGACCGCAGTTAAGTGCAACAGCTAGATCAGCAATCGTTGTATCTTCTGTTTCGCCACTTCTGTGACTCATTACGGTAGTATAGCCAGCACGCTGTGCCATCTGAACAGCCTGGATGGTTTCCGTCAAAGTACCAATCTGGTTTACTTTGATCAAAATACTATTGGCCGTCTTGCTATCAATACCGCGTCTAAGGATTTTACTGTTGGTAACAAAAAGGTCGTCCCCTACCAACTGGATTTTATCACCCAGTGCTTCCGTTAATTTCTTCCAGCCATCCCAGTCGTCTTCAGCCATGCCATCCTCGATGGACACAATCGGATATTTGTTCACCCATTCTACCCAATAAGCCACCATTTCATCGGCAGTTAATTCTTTGCCACTGCTTTTGTAGAATTTATATTTGCCATCTTTATACATTTCGCTGCTGGCTGCATCTAAAGCAATAGAAACATCTTCTCCCGGTTTGAAACCTGCAGCTTTAATCGCTTCCAGAACAGTTTCAATAGCTTCTTCATTGCTTTGGATGTCTGGTGCAAATCCACCTTCATCTCCAACATTGGTGCTATAACCTTTCTTTTTCAGAACAGACTTTAATTTATGGAAAATTTCAGTACCCCAACGAAGTGCCTCACTAAAAGTAGTTGCACCGTGTGGTACGATCATATATTCCTGATAGTCAATTTTATTATCTGCATGTACGCCTCCATTAAGGATATTCATTAAAGGGACGGGTAATACACAACTGTTAACGCCGCCGATATAGCGATAGAGCGGTAAATTAGCCTCCTGCGCTGCCGCTTTGGCAACTGCCAGGGAAACGGCCAGTATTGCATTTGCACCTAACTTTGCTTTATTCTCCGTACCATCAAGATCAATTAAATGTTTATCTATACCTATCTGATCAGACACCGTCCAACCCGCTAATTGATCAGCGATCACTTCATTCACGTTGGAAACGGCCTTTAAGACCCCCTTTCCTAAGTAAACGGCCTCATCTTCATCACGCAATTCCACCGCTTCATGTATACCGGTAGAAGCCCCAGATGGAACGGCGGCCCGGCCCAAAATCCCGTTTTCAGTTAAAACATCGACTTCAATGGTCGGATTTCCACGACTGTCCAGAATTTGCCTTGCGTGAATATCGGCTATAGCGCTCATACAATTTGATTTTTAAGGGTAATTAAAAGATTTTAATAGCGCAATGTTATTATTTTTTTGCTACATGAAAAAATTAAATAATTATTTTTTTCACATACGACCGTTAGTTACATGTTCGCTGAAAACCTTTGCCAGACGGCATTTAGAAAAATCACACTGCTGATTTTGCCACCTGAAATGGACAGCGATTTAACAAATTGCCGTCTACCGGTACGACTGAAATCCACCCTTCAGGTGCCCTTTGCGGTGATAATCGCTATTCATTTTTCGCTTAAATTACCTTAAATTTACGAGTGGAATGCACTTTGCAGACCGCAGGTAATTCGTGCCCTGGAAAACCCGACAACAAACAACTATGGAAAAACTGAGCGCCAGCCTTCTTAAACAGATCGTCCTGCTGATAGTGATTATCTTTATCGGCATAGAAATCGTTGTCCAACTGAAATATTTTATTCCTGGATTATTCGGTGCGATCACCTTATATGTCCTTTACAGAAACTGGTATTACCGCCTGATTGAACAAAAAAAGTGGAAAAAATGGGCCGCCGCGCTCGTTTTAATCCTGGGCAGCATTATACTGGTCGTCTTACCCATATTTTCGGTGATAAAAGTGCTCATTCCTCGTATTACAGCCGCTATTGATCAGGCGCCTACTATTACGAATAAGTTGAATACCACTGTCGATCTGCTTAAAAGGCATTTTCCAAGTATTACCATTTCAAATGAAACCATTCAACAAAATTTCCAGAAAGCTGCCGCATATATCCCGAAACTACTGAACGCAACTGCATCCGTCGTGTCTAATCTGGCTGTTGCCTTTTTCATTTTTTATTTTATGTTGATGGGTGGCCGTAACATGGAAAAAAGGCTGGTTACCTTTCTGCCCCTGAATTCCGATAACAGAAATTCTCTATGGGAGCAGACGCGCAATATGGTGGTCTCCAATGCCATCGGCATCCCGGTGCTGGCAGTCTGTCAGGCAATCTTTGCGATTCTGGGCTATTGGATTTTTGGCGTTAAAGAATTTATATTCTGGGGCCTGCTCACAGGAGCAGCCTCCATTATCCCTGTTGTGGGCACCATGATCATCTGGATTCCTATCTGTATCATTACACTTGTCAGTGGGGAAGTCGGTCTCGGTATCGGGCTCACTGCCTATTGCGGCATTATTGTCTCCAATAGTGACAATGTGCTCAGATTTGCACTTATGAAAAAATTTGGCGACGTGCATCCTCTGATTACCGTATTTGGGGTGATTCTGGGTTTGCAATTATTTGGGTTAATGGGGCTGATCTTCGGACCGCTAATGATCGCTTATTTTATCCTCCTTTGCCAGATCTATAAATTTGAATACGGATCGGGAAGTAAAAGCAAAAGAGAATTAGACAGTGGACTTGTGGAAGAAACTGGTGCAGTGCCTTTATCGGAAGAAAAAAAGCGGGACCAAAAAAAGAAATAATAAACCCGAATGCAATCCTTTTATATCAATACATCGCGAGAGTAGATCTAAAATAATCAGTAGATTTGTAACCAATTGATAAATTTATGTCTATGCCAAAGAGCATAAAGGTACTATCCCTGCTATTTTCAGTCTTTCTGTGCAGTCTATGTGGTAGTCAACTGTCTGCCCAGAAAACTGAAGTCATAAAGGTGATTCCTGAACCGGTTTCTATTATCATGCAGCCAGGTGACTATATTCTGCCGCGCCAGGTACGTATTTACCTTGACAAATCCGGAAGCGCTGAAGAAATGCGTTATATCAAGAAAGAATTTTCTTCAAGAGTCCGGAAAATTATTAAAGACGCTTCCATTACGGAGGTGTCCAGGGATCAGGCCGATGTTAAGTTTGTACTCCTTGCAAAAAGGGATACCTTGCTCAAAGAGGAAGGCTACACTTTAACGGTAGATAAACGGGGGATTACAATTATTGCCAATAAACCAGCTGGTTTGTATTACGGCATACAAACACTTATTCAGATGATGCCCCTGCCTTTGGTCTCAGCTACTAACGATAATACAACCATAAACAATGTAGCTATTCCTTATGCAAGAATCAAGGATTACCCTCGGTTTGCCTGGAGAGGATTGATGCTGGATGTGGCCAGACACTTCTTCACAAAACAGGAAGTGATGGATTATATTAAAGAAATGTCCCGGTATAAATACAATATGTTTCACTGGCATCTGACAGATGATGAGGGCTGGCGCGTGCAAATAAAACAGTATCCGCGACTGACAAGTATCGGCGCCTGGAATGTTAAGAAAACTGGATATTTTGGGACATTTTCGCCCGTCTCAGAACAGGACACTTATACTTACGGCGGTTTTTATACACAGGATGATATCCGTGAAGTGGTGAAGTACGCCCAGGAACATTTTGTCAATATTCTCCCTGAATTCGACATGCCCGGCCACAGTATGGCTGCCATTGCCGCCTATCCCGAACTTTCCTGTACACCGGGAGCAGATAAATACCATGTAAGATCTGGTGAAGAAGGATTTATGGATTGGACAGACAGCGGCATAGTGGCCCATTATGATAACACACTTTGCCCGGCAAATCCAAGAGTTTATCAATTTCTGGATACAGTATTTTCAGAAGTCGCGGCCTTGTTCCCCTTTCCTTATATTCACATTGGAGGGGATGAATGCGCCAAGACATTCTGGAAAATAAACCCGGAGATTAAGGCACTCATGAAGCAAGCGCATTTAAAGAATATGGATGAAGTCCAAAGTTATTTTGAGAAAAAAGTGGAAAAGATAGTGGAGTCAAAAGGAAAGAAAGTTATCGGTTGGGATGAAATACTGGAAGGTGGTGTAGCGCCGAATGCAACGATCATGAGCTGGAGGGGAGAAAAAGGCGGCATCAAAGCCTCCCAGATGAAACACGATGTTATCATGAGTCCTACCACCTATGCCTATTTAGACTATATGCAGGGTGACCCAGCCCTGGAGCCTAAGGTTTATGCATCTTTGAGATTAAAAAAGGCTTATGAATTTGATCCAGTACCAAAGGGTGCTGATGCCGCCTATATTAAGGGCGGGCAGGCGAATTTATGGTCGGAACAATTATACAATATCCGCCATGCGCAGTACATGACATGGCCACGTGCCTTTGCCATTGCAGAATCACTGTGGTCACCCAGAGATAGGAAAAATTGGCCATCATTTGTTGAGCGGGTCGAAGCACAATTTCCCAGACTGGATGCCGATACGGTAAAATATGCGCGAAGCATGTATGATCCTGACATAGCCGTTTCCCTTAATGCGGACAGCACACTAAGCATTACGTTGACAAAAGAATTGGATAATATCGAGCTATATTATAGCGTGGACAATTCCTTCCCGGATAACTATTACCCTAAATACGAGGAGCCATTTAACTTACCTAAAGACGTTGCAATGCTACGTGTTATTAGCTATAGAGATGGAAAGCCCATCGGTCGGTTGATAACAATCGACAGAAAGGACCTGAATAAAAGGGTCAAAAAATAACAAAAGCACATAATGGAGTTTTGAAGAACACAAGATATGTGGAGCTGTTTTCCGAAAAGCCTGCGCCATGTTCGGTAAAAAAATAAAAGGAGATTTTGGCCTATTTTTTAAGCGCCGGGCAGCCATCGCCCTCACTCTGTTTTTTTGGCCAATAAAACAATAGATAAGCATCAACACGTGTTAACCATAGTAAGCTGCTGCAAATTCTCTTACGAAACCTGCCAGTTTCTCCTCTCCAAGCTTTGACGGATGTTGAAAGTAATCTTCATATAAGGAACCGTCCAGCACCCTGCAATTCATCTCGATTAAGCCTTTTGCAAACTGCGGGTTCATTCCGACCTTGGTCAGAATATTAAACATTTGTTCGCCAGAGATGATCTGCCATGTTAACTCCGGCTTCCCGATTGCCTTACCTAATATACTTGCGGTGTCGTTACAACTGATCTGCTCACTTACAACATAGCGGATAATTGTTCCCGCAACTGCCGACTCCAACGCCTGCGCTGCAGCCTGCGCGACATCTTTGGGAGCAGCCCAAAGGACCATATCATCACCTCCATAGTTGGACATAATGATACCCGAATTCTTAATCATATTCACAAAGAATTTCAAATTGTAATAAAAAGCGGCTGGCCTCAAAAAGGTAATATCAACATTGGGTATTTCTTCCAAAATATATTCTACCTGACTTTGTGCTAATAAAAGCCCCGTCTGGCCTTCCAAATGCGCGCCTATACTGCTTAAATGCACAACCCTTTTTACACCCGATTGCTTAATAGCCCGGGCAAAGCTGCGCGCTATACCTGTATAATGTTCCATTAAGTCCAGGTGCTGGCTAAAAAAATCGCCTGGTGGAATCATGG
>DATJDF010000488.1:0-4367 GCA_035497555.1 Arachidicoccus sp.
ATTGTTTTCAAATGCTTTATGGACAGTCCTCTCTAAGGTTCTTTGGTTGGAAATCAATAAGCTTATTTCATCTAGAAACCTCAACCGATTCAGTGCCTGGCTTGTGATAATACTCATTTCAAGAAGTCCAAATTCTGACAGTGCGTCAGCGAAATTTTCTATATCACCATCTCTTGTATCTTGAATACTTTGGATGATATCCCAATAGTGATCTTTTTCCATTGCACTCACAGTAACAGAAATAACCGTGTTTATTCTTTCTTCGGTTTCTCCGTAAAACTTCTCCAACACTTTGAATAGTGCCTTTTTAGCAAACGGTTGTTTATATTCTGGAAGTTTTTCAAGTTCAGAATTTATTTTTCTCTGATACCTGGCTCTCGCCATTTTCATATCCGTGGTAAAGACCTCGTCTACTGATTTTTTTAATTTTTCAGTTGTGGTTTTGGCGACACTTTCGAAGAGTTTGCTGTTTTCAATAATTGCACCAAAGTCTGCAGTTATATCATCTTCAAGGCCGTCACATATCAGTTCTCCATAAACCCTATTCTGCAACTTCTTGGGAATAACTTCATCTTCCATTAAAAAATTCTGAGGTTTTCCAATTATTTTATTATTTACCCTTAATGCTATCCCAGAATTTTTAACCGGCGTTGGAGTAATGGTATATTGTAATGTTGCTTCTTTTCCGTCTGCCAATATTATTCTTTCGCTATATGATTTGCCTATTAAATCCAACACGCCGATATCTTCGTTGTTGATCGTTATTGCAAAATCTTGTTCTCGCCCATAATCCCTCATTAACAGCTCCTTTAGTTTGTCTGGGTTAGGGAAGTATAGATTTTGATTTAGTCCTTCAAGAGTGATTGTTGTCCCATGTTTTTTTGGAGGGCAATCATTCACCGTAATTGGTAGGGGTACTTTATCTAGGTCATAACCGGCTTTGGCAAGGTCGTTTTTATTTATTACAATGGTTGTTTGCTTTCCGGCAGCAAACGTTTCAATAGTCATTTGACCAGCAACCATTAAGCCTGCAAATTTTCCTATTCCTTTACGTCCCTTTACCCTTCGCTTTAAGTTTATAGAAATGCTGCCTTTTCGGGATGTTCTACTATTTGCTATGTTCAAATATTCGGTCCTGATTTCTTTCTCTTTCATTCCGCTTCCATCATCAGAAATTACTATTTTAGGAAATGGTGTTAGTTCTTGAGGTAACTGTATTGTAACGTGTTCAGCATCCGCATCATAAGAATTATCAATCAATTCTTTAGTTGCCTCCTCGATGGAACGGTAGGTTTCACCTAGCAACTCGGCTAATTTGGGATCCACCTTAAAGTGTGCAGCTTTGCTCATTTGCTCTTTATTAGTTTTGGCACTACAGTTTTTGTACTGACAATTAATCAAATACTATATACACATGTAATCATAGTGTGCTACTGCAAAATACAAAACATCTAACAATTTAACAACTGTATATTATACGGAATCAATTGTTTTCTATAAACTTATTGCTAAGAAATTTGGTTTCTTCGAGGCGAATTCATTATATAATAATAGAGCTAGTTGTAGTAACTAGCCGATATTCCACTCGGAGGTTGTAATATAGTTTGGTGATGTATGATCTTAATAGTCAACATAACTAAGTTCAATATTATCTATTTCTTTATTGACCACTTCAAAGGAAATAGTAGCTTGCATTTGTAAATGTTCACTAGTTGTTGTTTCGAAATAGGTATATTCATTTTTGAAGTATTCATTATGTTGAATTGCACCTTCAAGTCCAACTGTAATAGTTAAGGTCAGGTTTACGATAAGTTTATTGTCTGACATTTCATATATAAACAGATCATCTACTGCGTTAGTTTCGACGTATTCGACGTGATATCCTGCACATTCACCACCGCTTCGATCAGTTAGATAAGAAATGATGCCTCGGCTCTCATTACCCTCTAGGTCATCTTTTATTAATGCTTCGGCTTCTTTAAAATCTAAATTTTCATCAATCCAATCTAGAGTCAGGAAGTCTATTTTTGATGAGTGCCTTTCAATAAATTCTTTCAGGTTTTTAAAATAATTAACTTTCACTCCCAGACTATCACATTCCTGCAATAGTGATTCATGCAGAAGTAGCTTGTCGGCATTTGAAAAATCATCAGTATTGTTACTAATAAATACAATCTTCTTTTCTTCACATGTTTTACAATAGTCGAGCATCGTTAACCAAATTAGCGTATCCCTAAATCCCTGTCCTTTTTCCCCGGATGGCTTTTTTCTTTCGATTGCTCTATGTGCGATGAACGGCAGTAACGTGTTGTCGTACGGAATAATCTTATTTTGCTTTGCTTTTAGCCTGTTAAAAAGATATGTTTTGTAATGCGCAACTTCCTGTTCAATATCAATAGGAGAGTATGAAAAATGCTTATCTGGATTGATAAGCATAAGGTTCAGATTCTTTAATGATTTATTGGCTTCCTGGCTTCGGTCAAGTAGAACTCGTTTATATAAGCCCAATATTTCGTCCAGAACGATTTGCGGAATAACTAATTCAGAATTTGTCTTTTGTAAATAGTCGTTCAAAACATCAAAATCTTTAGATCTCAATGAAATGTCGCTGCGGTAAATATTTGAGTCCAAGAGTATGTCCATAGTTTAAATTGCTGCTTTTCGCAACTTGTAGAAGATTTTATCTGTCTTGTATACGTTCCTGTAGTTCTACTTTTAGACGATCATTATCAGCTCTAAGCATTGATATTATTGAATTCTTATCTTTGATTGTATTACGAAGGATTGAAATTGTAGATTCTTGTAATTCAATAACCGTTTTCGGGCTAATTAATTCAGAGGTAACTGGTTGATTTACCTCTTTTTTTGCGCTTGTGTCATCATTTGAGAAGTCCTTAAATAAGAGATGTTCAATTGATATTCCGAAATATTGTGCAATTTCGACCAACTTACCCACAACAGGCTCCGTGTCGCCCTTTTCATAATTTGAAAAAGTCGATCTTGGTAAATCTAGGTCTATTCCACACTCTGTTTGATTTTTACCAGATTTTTTACGAAGATATTTAATGTTTTCCGCAAACCGGTTATTTGCCATAAATATTTTTGATTAATTATTTGGAATATCCGAAATATTGTTCAATATTTGCTTAGTTATTACAAGTGACCTAAAAGAAAGAACAAAAATAGCATGAAAAATTTTAATAGAAAGCACTTAAAGTTGGAAACGGTGATTGATTATCGTCGGAAAGTAAAATTGAGCAGTCTACGAATAATAATGGAGAATTGTAAAGGTTGAGTGGCTACTTTATTTACCGACATAAGCTTTGCTCATCCCTTTCCAAGGGAGCATATATTGAGAAGAGGTTTAATATTTACTATCTAAAATATAATTATTATGGACACTAGGAACAAAAAACAGGTAAAAGTACAGGGGAAATTCCGGGCAAGTCAGAGTCCACTCATGGTAGATCGTGGACGCGGCAAGTTGGTGCCTTGGTTAACAATGAGTGGTGTATGGCTGGAAAAGCTGGGATTTGGTGTCGGTGACATGGTAAACATCACCATGAGCAATAATAAGATTATCATAGAACCAGCCTAGAGTAGCGTCAGTGTGAGGTGAGGAGAGGAGAGGTATAAGATAATTCCGCAATGAATTAGGTAATTATTAAGTTTTCTCTATGAATCCCTAATACCGGATATTGCAAAGCTGAAAGGATAGCTTCATTGCTGGTGGCATCTGAAGATAAACAACCCTGTATAGGTACTGTACCTTATTGGAAGTAGATGGGGTATCTATACAGGGTTTTCGCTTAGATATTTGGCTTAAGTTGAGGCAAAGCTGATGGGTAAAGCCAGTTGAGTGGTTATGTTGTTGAAGCTTGGTAGATTTATGGAAAACGTTCGGTAAACCCGCTGGCAAAGATCTATTCATATTATTTTCAACCGGTGATGCTGCAATGTATCCTTATGCTTCTATTCTTAGAGGGAAACTGTTAAAAGCAATGGTATTCAACTAAGAATACAAATCATATTCAATTTTATTTACTAATTTTAGCCTAAACTAACATACTGCAACCAACGTGATGGAAATACAGTTAGATATTCTATTTTTTTAATATTGGAAGCGGATTTTTTTTAAACATTGGATAAATTTAATATAAAGTCAAGTATCACTAATATTATTAGTTTTTGATTGTATCTTTGAGGAGATATTATAAAAAATCATAAATTGGGGTCTATTTATTAATAAACGAATTAATGGCGAAACAAAAAGCAAATACAGAGGAGCCTTTGGAAAAGCAGTTATGGAAGACGGCTGACAAACTCCGTAAAAATATTGATGCAGCAGAATATAAACATATCGTATT
>DATJDF010000489.1:0-6025 GCA_035497555.1 Arachidicoccus sp.
ATAATCAATTTAAATTGACTGCTGCTAAGGATTTTGGTTTTTTGGCAAGCCGGGACACTTTGCAATATTTTGATCATGCGAATGCTAAACCGGCTTTTACACTTTTTGCTGCAGGCAAGTCGACTGCAACGGTACAAGGATGGGACAGCAAAGAAAAACAGGTGACGATCTCGAACCTAAAGGGTAACTCACACAATTCAAAAGTCACTATACACGATCTGGAAGTTGGAAGACCATATTTAGTCATTATCAATGAAAACCCGGCGAAGAAATTAAAACCTGATGCAAAAGGAAATATTCAAATAGATTCATTTAAAAAAGCCGCAGCCTGGAAGATCCGGATTATAAAGGAGTAACAACCCGGTCGCTTAATAATATTAAAGCATGAGGCAAAAAATTGAAAAGTGAACCACACCTGATTTAGCTATGTCCATCTCTTATAAGGATGAAAACAATGCTTATACAGCTTAAAGGCCGGGAAAATAAAAATCAACTTACCACCCGCCTTTGAGGCGGGTGGTTTGCCACTCCTATAGCCAGATAACTCTGGCCACCGCTCTCCAAGGACATCACCTTTTATTCAACAAATGGCTATATTTTGACGCAAAATCCCGGCTGGTGAGCTTCCGGGGCTAAAAACTGTCGGTCGTTTTTTTAGGTAACCAATATTACTGTAACCATCCGTTTTCCCCTGCAATCCTTAATTATGTAAAAATGTTAAGTACTGTAAACAAATATTGAATGCCAGCGTGTATTTTTTTAAATTATGTAAATTACAGCCATGAATAGAAGAACGAATCAATTGGGTCTATTATTAGGCGTTTTAATAGGCTGTGTTGGACTAATTTCACTGAGTGCTTGTGGGAATCAGAAATTGACAGCGGCGAGTCAGAAGCCCATCAAAGGCGAGGTAAAAACCAGCGAGACACCCAAAATTGTCAACATCATTAATTTTATTCGATTGTTGGAACCCAGAGATCCGAAAATTACAGAAGATGTACTCTTTCAGACGGTAGTGAAGCAGGTTGAGTTAATGAATAAGTACGATCTGCCTGGCACTTTTATGCTTCAATATGATGCACTACTTGACAGCAGGTACCAAAATTTATTAAAAGCATTACCACGTGACCGCTTTGAAATTGGTGGTTGGCTGGAAGTACCCCAGCCGCTGGCGGAGAATGCTGGTCTAAAATGGCGTGGCAGTTACCCATGGGACTCAAGGGCAGATGTTGACTTTACAACGGGTTATAGCCCTGAAGAAAGACGGAAGCTCGTCGATGTCTATATGAAGGATTTTAAAAAGATCTTCGGCTACTATCCGAAAACAGTAGGCTGTTGGTATATTGATGCTTATACATTAAACTATCTCTATACAAAATACGGGATTATCGCTTCCTGTAATTGCAAGGATCAAATAGGCACCGATGGGTACACGTTATGGGGCGGCTATTGGAATCAGGCCTATTATCCGAGTCTGCATAATGCCTATATGCCTGCCCAGACCCAAAAGGGTCAGATTCCTGTTCCTGTTTTCAGAATGCTCGGGAGTGACCCTATCCGTCAGTATGATATTGGCATCGGCACTGGCAGACAAGGGGTGGTAACCCTTGAGCCTGTTTATCCATTTGGTGGGGGAGACGCTAATTGGGTTAATTGGTATTTTCGGGAATTTGTGCAGGGCGAAGCCTTAAATTACGGCTATGTCCAGGCAGGACAGGAAAACTCTTTCACCTGGGACGCCATGTCTAAAGGATTGGAACTCCAATTTCCACTTATTGCACAATTAAGAGATCAAAAGAAATTACAGATTGAAACACTGGCCGCTTCTGGAGCGTGGTTCAAGAAAAAGTATCCACTGACACCCGCAACTTCTGTAACTGTGAATGAAGATTTACAGGGAAGCGATAAGAAAACGGTCTGGTTCAACAGCCGCTTCTATCGTCTGAACCTTTTATGGGAAAAGGGAACACTTCGGATCAGAGACATTCACCTTTTTGATGAAAGTGTGGCTTCCCCTTATTGGGATAAGAAATCCACCGCTGAGCAGTGTGTGTTGCTTACGCTTCCATTTGTAGATGGACACTACTGGAGTTCAGCCATGAAGCATGCAGGATTGGTATTTAATATTGAAAGGGATGGGCAGCTTATTGCTATGGAAGGTGGCGCACCTGTGATAAAAAGTACTATTGATAATCAATTACGAGTCACCTGGCCATTGAACACGGGTGGAGATTCCATTAAGATGACGATTGATGAAAAGAAAACCTTTATAACGCTGACTGGTCCAGGGGCCAGTAACCTGAAATGGTCATTAGATCTGGGAACTGCAGCAGGAGTGAAGCTGCCGTTTCTGAAAATCAGCGCGCAGCGCATAGACTGCTCTTTTGAAAGCACTAATTACGCTGTCACTGCATTACAAGGACAATTTTCTGAGCTTAATGATGGCAACTACCGGATAAGTCCAAAGGACAATAAAATTTTACTGGATTTCTCGAGAAAAAAGTAACCGAGGCAATTGACCCGGAGATCGTACATCTTTTAATTTTGCAGACGATTCGATCTGCTGGTAATAATATGTGAAACAGAAACAGGCGGGGGCCACCCTTTGGCAGCTAGATTCCGCCTGTTTTTATAGAGTCTTCTGACCTGGTGGATAATCTCAATTGTCCTCACAATAGTGGTAAACCAATATGGTGAAATCAACTTCGTCAAATTTCCCCTTTAATTTTCTTTAGATGATTTAAGCCCCAGTTCACCAGGCTCTCTGTAACGGGAAATACGCTAAGCCCATATTCAGTTATAGCATAGGCAACGGTCACAGGTTTAGTATCCATGACAGTACGGGTTATAAGTAAATTTACTTCTAAATCCTGCAATTCTTTAGACAACATTTTTGCAGAAATACCCTCCACTTCTCTTTGAATCTTCTTGAAGGTATTCGTTTCAGTGATATGGTTATTTAGATGCCGCATGATCCTTAATTTCCATTTTCCACCCAGGATTTCAAGGCTATCACGGATAGCATTTAACTCCTGTTGGCAAACTTCACCACGCGTACTATTTACATCCATATTTCTACTGATAGTTTACAAGTGGTAACCGGTTACTTAAGGTTAACCCATACCAAAAGTAAATCAATTCGGTTTAATTTTGACAGTCAATAAAAGCAAATTTTATGAAAAAATTGGATTATTATGTGCTGGATGTGTTTACAGATCAGCGTTATAAAGGCAATCAGTTATCTGTGGTTGATTTAGATGAGGAGCTGGCATTGGAGACATATTATGACATCGCAAGAGAATTTGGCTACTCAGAAACCTCTTTTGTGCACTATTCCAAAAAGGAAAATGCCTATAAAGTGAGGTCATTCACACCAGCTGGTTTTGAAGTAGCAGGTGCGGGTCATAACCTGCTTGGAGCCGTATGTCTCGCCCTTCTTAAAAGGTGGGATATTTTTAAGAATCAGTCGACTAGTGAGCTACCATGGGTCTTGATAAAGGATACCAAAATCGCACTTAAGATCACAGAAGAGAATGGGCTTCCCTTTGTCGGTATGAAGCAAAGACCTGTTGAGCTGTTAAGAAAAGTGCCAAAAAACGTTATCGCTCCGGCACTTGGGCTGGATACCGATGATATTTATATATACGACTGGGAGCCAACTATTGTGCAGACAGAGGTGCCACACATGATCATTCCTGTAAAGGATACGCAATCGCTCAAACGTGCTGTTAACAATAAAGTTCAATTGAGGGCAATTTCAGAAAAATACGGCTTTGAGGGATTTTATTTATTTACAACAAATCAGCTTGATGGCAATTATTTGGTAGCGTCAAGATTTTTTAATCCCAGTGTGGGTATTGATGAGGATCCGGCTACGGGTACCGCAGCCGGCCCACTTATCGGCTTTCTTGAATTGCAGGGATATATTCATAAAAATAGAGACTACATTGTTATGCAGGGGAAATATATGGATCAGCCTTCTATTATCCGGGCTCAGGTGGCAGAAGACGGTATTTGGGTTAGCGGATCATCAATTATTGTAATGGAAGGACAGATTTATGTTTAGTCATTCTGGTAGTCGATTAAGGCACACAGCCAAAAAAGAGAATTGATTAATTAGATATGTTTTGTTATTCAATTTTCGTGCATTAATTTACGTTCAGTTAGATCAAATTAAAAATAGCAACCTATGTGGTGGATATATGCATTACTGGCGGCGTTATTTGCCGCATTAACAGCCGTTTTTGCAAAAGTAGGTGTGAAGGATGTCAATTCTGATCTGGCGACTGCAATTAGAACCGTTGTAATCCTGATTCTGGCCTGGGGAATTACGCTATTCAGAGGCGAAACCAAAGGATTGGCTTCACTGAGCAAGCATAGTCTGCTTTTTTTGATTCTTTCGGGCATCGCCACCGGGATGTCATGGATCTTCTACTTCAAAGCCTTACAACTCGGAAAGGTTTCTCAGGTAGCTCCTGTGGATAAATTGAGCGTAGCGCTGGCCATAATTCTTTCCGTCGTTTTCTTAGGGGAATCCTTGAGCTGGAAAATGGCTTTAGGTGCTTGTATGATTATTGGAGGAACAATCGTACTGATCATCTAAATTGTAAATTACATAGAAAAGAACAATAAAATAAATTGTCAATGGTTTTTACGGAGCAGAATTATCACAGCTGCATTTACTCCCATTACACACTAGGATTGTATGCCAAAATACGCTGAATGCCTCATTGACCAAGTATGATTTTCAACCTGCACTGCGCTATTCCTACTTTATCAGTAATGCCTTATTGGCCAACTAACACTTATGACGATCCGAAAAACTATTTAACTTTAACCACAACTTTGCCTTTTGCACGACCGCTTGATACGTAAGATATAGCTTCATTCATTTCTTCAAACTGGAAAACTTTATCAATGACTGGACTAATGACACCTGCTTCTATCAATTTGCAAATTTCTGACAGTTGCTTACCATTGGCTTGCATAAACAGAAACGAGTAATCAATCTTTAGTTTATTGGCTTGCTTTCTCGTTTTCCTGCTCAAAAAAGAAATTGCTATTTTCATAAACCATGACAAACCTATTTCCTTGGCAAAGGCCGTATCTGGTGGGCCTGAAATTGAAACAACTTTTCCGCCCGGTCTTAATATTCGCAAAGACTTCTCCAGTGTTTGTTCATCTTGACTGTTCAATACCAAATCATAATCCTTCAGTATTGTTTCAAAATCCTGCATTTTATAATCTATAACATCATTAGCACCCAAACTTTTCACCAAATCAAAATTATTTGCACTTGTAGTAGTGGCAACTGTTGCACCCAAATGCTTCGCCAATTGAATAGCAATTGTTCCGACACCACCAGAGCCTGCTTGTATAAAAACTTTTTGGCCTTTTTTAAGATTTGCCTTTTCGACAAAAGCCTGCCAAACCGTTAAAGCAACCAACGGAATGGAAGCAGCTTCTTCCATTGAAATATTATTGGGTTTCAAAGCGACATGATCTTCATTAACAGAAATGTATTCGGCAAATGTACCGATCTGGAAATCGGCAGGACGGCCAAACACTTCATCACCTACTTTGAAACGACTTACTTTTGATCCAATCTTTGCTACCGTTCCAGCAAAGTCGTGTCCCAAAATCAACGGAAATTTGTATGGCAGCAACAATTTAAACTCGCCACTTTTCAGTTTGTTATCCAACTGGTTGACACTTGTTGCTTGTATTTCTACTAAAATTTCATTTTCATTAATATTCGGTTCCGGCACCTCAACCAATTGCAGTTTTTCTTCTTTACTATACTTTGAAATACTATATGCTTTCATATCGGATACACTTAATTGACTAACTTTTTGTTATATTTCTTTGCATTAATGAGACCAAAAGCCGCCTTTGGAAGCAAACGGTTCAATAAGTAAATTACATTGCTGTCACCAATTCTAATTGTATATTTATCTTTTTCCAACCCATTAATCAAGCCACTTATCAATCGATCAGGACTTATCTTTTTATCATCCCTATCAGC
>DATJDF010000490.1:0-4315 GCA_035497555.1 Arachidicoccus sp.
TTTGAAGAATAAATACTAATCATGCAAGAGGCACCACTGGACATGAAAGCAGTTATACGGTTGAGGGAGGGGCTGAATGCCAGGGATGGATCTATTGAGGCTATTCTTGAGGCTTATCACCCCTCTGAAATTGCAATTCTTTTAGGACAGCTCCACAGGTCCGAGCAACAGGAGGTGATCAGTTATCTTTCGGCAGAACTGGCTTCGGAGACCATTTCGGAGATGAAAGAGGAACAGCATCCGGAAGAGCTGCTTTTAAAGATGCATCCCGATGTGCGTAAAGAAGTTGTGGCCGAATTTGATTATGATGATGCGACCGATATCATAGCGCAACTCGATCAGGTTAGCCAGGAAGAAATCCTGGAGGGGCTCAGCCCGGAAGATGCCAGCGCAATACGGAATCTGTTAATTTACTCGCCGGATTCTGCCGGTGGTATAATGAATAGCCGGTTCACAAGTATCTCCATTGATTTATCTAAAAAAGAGGCTATTGATGAAATTATACGCCAGTCGGAAGCATCAGATGAGTTTTATAGTATTTATGTAGTGAACCGGCAAAACAAGTTGCTCGGTATCATATCGCTGAAAGATCTTCTAAAGTCCAGAAGTGACGTGCATATCGCAGATCTTTTACAAAAGGATTATAAGGCTGTCTATGCGGATACTGATCAGGAAGCGGTTGCCGCAATGATCGGTCAATATAACCTGTCAAGCATTCCTGTTATTGATGAACACCGGAATTTACTTGGACAAATAACTTTTGACGACGTTATTGATGTACTCCAGGCAGAAAATACAGAGGACATCCTGAAGATATCCGGGGTATCCGAAGATGAAGAACTGAGTGGGTCATGGAAGATGGCTGTTCGCAGCCGTTTGCCCTGGCTGGTCATTAACCTGGGTACAGCTTTTTTAGCGGCCGCTGTTATACGTTATTATGACCAGACCATTGCACAGATTGCAATGCTGGCCGGTTATATGACGATTATTGCGGGGATGGGTGGTAATGCGGCTACCCAGGCGCTCGCGGTGACAGTAAGGCGTATCTCGTTGAATCAGTTATCTGACCGGCAAGCCTGGAATACGATAAAAAAGGAGATTTTGGTGGGCTTGGTTAATGGTGCAACCAATGGATTAATCGTTTGGGCAGTCGCCCTGATTTTTGACGGTAATCCGATGCTGGGTTTGGTTATTTTTATCTCTATGGCGGGGAACCTTGTTATTGCTGGTATTGCCGGTGCGGGTATTCCTCTGTTTTTGAAAAAGATTGGTATCGATCCGGCAGTGGCTTCGTCGATCATCATCACGACATTCACGGATATATTTGGTTTTCTTCTGCCATTGGGACTGGCGACCAAAATGCTACTATAAAATTTACTTTGAGCTGCTTTGTACAGGTTCTATTTCCATGGCAGGATCCTGATCGTCTAGCTGCAAAACAGCGGTTGTCTCGCTATCTGTTGCTGTTGATTTTGCCTGCTTGCCGACACTGTTATCCGGGAAAAACTTTCTTTGGAAAATGAGTAAGACAAAAAAGCTGAAAGAGATATAGAAATCGGCCAGGTTGAATACGGGGTCAAAAAATGTAAATCGCTCTCCACCCCAAAAAGGGACCCAATTAGGCAATACGGTATCGATCATTGGAAAATAAAGCATATCCACAACACGTCCATGGAGAAAAGCCGCATAACCACCATGTTTGGGTAGGAAATGGGCAATATTCTGGAGGTTCATATCACTGGCATTAAAGACCAGTCCATAAAACATGCTGTCTATTAGATTGCCGGCGGCACCGGCATAAATAAGGCTAACACAGATAATAAAACCTTTTGCTGCTTTTTTACGGATCAGCCGGCCAATGTAGAAAGTTCCCCAAATAACTGCGACAAGACGAAAGAGGGTAAGCGCGATTTTTCCAAAAGCACCTCCAAATTGCAAGCCCCATGCCATACCTTCATTTTCAACAAAATGTAGTCGGAACCAGTCGCCCATGATCCTGTGCTCTTCACCCAAATAATAATGGGTCTTAATGTAAATCTTAAAAGCCTGGTCAATAATCAATAACAAGATGATAAGTCCGGCAATATGTTTTCCTTTTAAAGTCGACGATTTCAATTTTATAATTATTTGGTGCGCTTACTGGATGCAAAGTTAAGAGAAATTCAGGTGCTGAATTTCTCCGAGCGTGAATTTACAAAACTTTCCCGCAAATTGCCGTTAAATTAAACCTATTTGATTGAAAGCGATTGCATTAAATCAGCACACAAAATGGTGCGTTGTGTTAATTGAGATTTTTGAGGGCCCTGATATTTGATTTAAGTATAATATATCGAACCAGAAAGTAACCAATCAGAGCGCCAAGACCATCGGCTAGCATATCATCGTAGGAAAAAGATCTGGTGTTATTGGTGCAGTATTTCTGGACAAATTCCATAATAATACCATAACTGCAGGAAATCAGTACCATCATTAAAATTTTCATTTTGCTCAGGGGGAAGGGCGCTCTGCGAAAGGCCAGACCGAACCAGAAAACGAGTCCACCGAAAAGGGCCATGTGAACGAGTTTATCCAGATAAGGCAGGTGGAACCCCACCTTTTCAAAATCCTTTCCCGGTAAAGTCAGTAATATGAAAATGAGCAGCACCCAGGCTGTAAAAGGCAAAAATTGAAGTAATGATGGTCTTTTATGGGTATTTTTTGTATAATTCAAGAGCTGATGTGTTTGTAAAGCAAATTTAAATAGAAAAGGAAACTGCACAATATGTTTTTATCTTTCTTTAGGTTTAATGGCAGAAATTAGGCCAAAAAATGGCAATCTATCGTTAAGCCGGTTTTATTAGGTGCATTTAAAAAGGCTAACCTGCCCTCTTAAGGATGCAGTTAGCCTTTTTAAATGATGTGGTCCGACGCAAAATAGTATTCAAAACTGAATTATGTCAGCCGGCCGGAAGCCACGGATCTCTATAAATACATTTTTATCCACGATACATTGCGTCGATATCGGTCTGTGACTCCGTTATTTTCACCAGCACAAAAAACTAGTTTGAAGGGTTTTGTTCTTCTTCACCAAATACTTTTTTCCAGATTTCCGGGATTCTTTTTACCCAGACCAGTTCTTTTCTTTTCAAACTGGCCTCTGCTACAGGGTAACCAAAATAAGTCATATCGCCTTTTAGTGAGGAGGGGACACCACTTTGTCCGAGCACTGTAGCACCTGCACCGATAGTCAGGGTTTTATTGACACCTACCTGGCCCCATAGCGTGACGCCGTCCTCTATCACGGCTGCTCCGGCTATTCCTACCTGTGCAGCAAACAGGCAGTTGCGACCCACCTGGGTATCATGACCGATATGAACCAGATTGTCAATTTTCGTTCCACTGCCGATGCGGGTGGTGGCCGTTACGCCTCGGTCAATCGTACAGTTAGCACCGATTTCTACGAAGTCTTCGATAAAGACATCGCCGCAACTCTGCATCTTTTTATACCAGCGTTCATTAGATTTCCTGGTATTATAGTAAAACGCATCACTGCCAATAACAGTGCCCGATTGGATAATCACATTATCACCGATGGTGGTGTAGTCCAAAATAGTAACATTAGGATGGATGATGCAGCCAGTTCCAATCTTTACAGATTTGCCGATAAAAACACCGGGCATAATTACAGTATCCTCACCAATAACGGCTGCATCATTTACCAGTTGTTCAGCTTTTGTAAACGGACGGAAATGCTCCACAATCTTGAGATAGGCTTCAAAGGGCTCTTCCACATAAAGTAAGGTCTTTGCTTTGGGATTGGCCACCTCTTTTTGATTGATAATAACATGACCCGCAACGCTTTTAAGGCAGGTGTCGTAATATTTGGGGTGATCAACAAACACCAAATCACCGGTTTTAACTTTATGAAGTTCGTTAATGCCAATGGCCTGAGCATCAGGATCTCCAATGATTTCAGCACCTATGAGTGCAGCTATCCACTTGACAGTAACAGGTTGTGGGAATTGCATAACTGATTAAAATTTTATGGGAACAAAATTACTATTGTTCTTCTGGTTCTGTATAAAAATTACTGTTATTAATCTGTTCGATACAGGCAGGCGAATGAACCATTCTGTTTGGACATGGCTTATAAGATCTGCAAAAAATTCCTGGTATTTATCCTGCTGCTGCATTAAAAATAATGGCCATTTTAAAAAGAAATGCACAATTGCCTTGGGAATTGTGAATAAAAAAATAGGTAAATTATTTTGCATTGGTCGAAAGTAGTTTTAATATTGTGTACGGAAATTTCTTTTTCGTACTTACTAACACATTT
>DATJDF010000491.1:0-4436 GCA_035497555.1 Arachidicoccus sp.
TCTACGTTTTTCAGCCTGATATAAGAGGCATCCTGGATCCAAAAGCTCGAGGGTTGATAATTATGTTGCTTATCCGGCGAAATCTGAACGCGGGGGAAATTAATAGGGTCACCATTTGCATACCGCTCGGCGGTCCAGCGCTGCATATGCCACTGCTGAGCAGCACCCCATGAAGACACAAAAGGATAGGCTGCTGCAGAAGCAAAGCTGACGGAAACGTGGTCGGTTCCCTGAACCATGAAGGTCAGATCCAGTCCTTTGAAGACAAAGCCGCCTGACATACTGTAGGTTATTTCGGGCCAGTCAGAGTTGCCTATTGGCCCCATATCATCTTCATTGATGATACCATTGCCATCCAGATCTTTATATTTCATGTCACCAGGCTGCAGCCCTGCCCCTTCCCAGGCAGACTTCGGTCTGTCAGGATCGTTGATTTCATCCAGGGAATTGTAGAAACCTTCGAATGTCAAACCAAAATATTGATTAATAGGCCGTCCCGTCCGGAGTAAATAAGGGTATTTGCGTTCCGGCTCGTCCTGAAAAACAATTTTATTTCGGGCGAACGCATAACCTGCCTTGACCCAATACTGCAATTTTGCTGTCTGGCCCTTGTATTCCAGCTCCAGTTCGTAGCCATGATTTTTTACTTTCCCGATATTAGCCGGTGGAAGTGAGGCGCCCACCAACTCGGGCACGGTGGAGAGATTCCATAGTATATTATCGCGTCGTTCCTCAAAGTAATCCCCGGTGAAAGAAAGCTGGTCTTTGAAAAATTTCAGTTCCGCACCGATATCTAATTTTTTTGCTTTCTCCCACGTAACATCGGGGTTGCCGATTGCTCCTTCATTGTAGACATTATAGCGTGCATAATCTACACCCGGGTTACCGAAGGTCACTGCCTGATTCCCCCCATTATTCAAGGTAAATGGCGGATCCAGGTATAAATACCGCTGACCTCCGATAGCATCATTACCAACAATTCCATATGACCCTCTCAGCTTCGCAAAACTGAACCAATTTTTTTCGGGAAAAAAGGACTCATTGGATAGTATCCATCCAACCGATGCAGAAGGGAAAAACCCAAATCGATTTCCTTTAGGAAAATTCTCTGAGCCGTTATACCCCATATTTAATTCTGCCAGATAGCGGTTTTTATAATTGTAAGTAGCCCTGGAAACAAGCCCAAGATATACATGCGGCAGCTTGTATAACAGGCTCGGCCGGACCTCCCTGGAAAAATTACCCAGTATCATCCCGGTAATATTATGCCCACCGAAATTTCGGTTATAATCGATAGCCGCCTCCGTGTACACCTTTTGCCATTTATTGGCATCGCCTACTGATTCAGAAACATTTGTAAACGGCCCGTCATCATCACTCTGGTAAATATGATAACCGTCAGCAGCAGTCGCATCCCTGATAACGGTCCATTTTGGAAAATTCTTACTCTCCGTCTTATTTTTTAGGTAATAACTGTCATAGGCCCCCATCGCACGTACCTTCAGGCCGCTGGTGATCCAGTCCAGCTTATAGGTTATCTGCAGATTGGTGTTCAGTGTGCTGGAATACTGTTCTGTCAGAAAAGCCCCACTGGCACTTGTCGGCCCTGCATCGCCCCAGGGATTAAAGTTGGGAACTGTACCAGGTAAACCAATCACTCTTTCAATATATTTACCATCAATAAAGACCGGACTGGTCATAGGCGGACGGTTAGCGGCTTTGTCAAAAGCCGCCCAGGCACCGCCATTAGGCGAAGTATTGTCTGTAATTTGATTGCCAAGTTTTACCTGAATCAATAAATCCTTCGTTAGATTAAAATCAAAATTCATCCGCACATTATATTTATCATAGTTCTGCTTGTAATCAAACCCAAGGCTTTGCTCCGGCTTATTGTAGCCGCCGCTTTGGTTAAAATAGCCAAGTGAAGTAAAATACCGAACCTTCTCTGTTCCCCCGGACATGTTAGCATTATAGGACTGTTGAAAAGAATAGGGTTTGATCAGTTCATGGATCCAGTCGTTTGAAGGATGGAAAATTGGATCTTCCCCTGACTTGTAGAGTGCAATATCTTCCGAACTAAAGGTCACCTTATCGGGAGCAATTCCATCGTTGATCTCCGCTTCGTTTCTAAGTACTGCATAATCATATGAATTCAGGTAATCAGGTAGTACAGTAGGTTGTATGGCTGCGCCATTAACAGTGATATTTACATTAGGTTTACCCACTTTCCCCTGCTTTGTCGTAATAAGAATCACACCATTGGCACCACGTACCCCGTAAACCGCCGTCGAAGAAGCATCCTTAAGAATGCTGATAGATTCAATTTCATTCGGGTCCAGATTATTATAGGTTTCCCGTTCCACTCCATCGATCAGAATTAAAGGCCCGCGTCCGCTTGCATTCAAAGTCGCCATACCTCTGATCAGAATAGTCGCCTTATCATTGCCGAACTCACCAGAAGTTTGAACGGCCTGCAATCCGGGAGCCATTCCGATTAGCGCATTACTAATTCCAGCTACAGGTGCTTTAACAAGGTCTTCTCCCGACACAGTAGCGATAGCCCCCGTAACTGTAAGTTTTTTTTGCTGCCCATAACCAACCACCACGACCTGATCCATTTCCTTTTGTACAGGGCTCAGTTTGATATCGATTTCATTTATCTTACCGACTGGTTGTTCAAAAACACTGTAACCAATCATTGAAAAAAGCAATACCAGATTGTTACCTTCTTCAGGAAGTCGTAAACTGTAATGGCCATTCTCATCAGTGGTCGTTCCAATCGGCATACCCTTCACCGTAACTGACACACCGGATAGTGGAAGCCCGGTTTGCTGGTCCCTGACAACACCGGTAATGTTTTTATGTACCCCCGATTGAAAATTTATGAGGACATTCCCAAAAACAGTTGTTTTAAGGCAAGCAAAAAGCAAAGAGATGACAAAAAACAATTTTAATGACATAATAGCTTTTTTTAATAAAAAACTGCACGGGCACGAAAGCCCCGACATATTTTTCTGATGAGTAGAATATTATTATTGATACCAAACTCCTTCGTTATCACGCTATCTTTCTTCAATTAAATGTATTGCCGACTTCACGGTTGAAAAGATAGCTTCACGTCACCTAAGTCAAGGCAACTGACTAGTACAGCATCCTGGGCTAGTGTAATCTAGAAAGAGGTTGGAAAAGAATGCTGCTTCCTATAGAATTTATATATTAGCAACGATTTTTCGTCTACCGATTATCCCTATTGCTGAATTCAAAAATAATGATGTAAGTAAGAGGTTAGCCCTATGGAAAGGTTTTGGTCCATTTCCCAGACAAGATATTCATACAGAAATTTTTTAAAGGGAATACCGTCATAAGTGATCTATTGAAATGATTATACAATTATGTTTCCAATTTGCAGGCGCTAATTTTTGCCTCTATTTAATTTTGTTGTAATCTACAGGCCGGTGGTCGTCCATTTTGGTATCTGCTCCAGCGTATTTTCTGCATTTAAAGCATCGATTCTCTCACAAGGTTCACGAATTTAATGGTCTTCAAACTAGCCCCAGGCCTTAAACACAGCTTCTCACCACGCAAGCTTGGCTTCTTCTCACTCTATCATAAACCCCTTCCAATGAAATAACGAATTTAAGTTCATTCACAAGTTTTCGTGTCTTGAAATCTACTAGCGTATCACGGTGTAAAATTCACAAAAAAATAAAATAAAAGAATAGATATTCTAGGGGAAATAATGGACATTCTTACGATCTACATTGATTGCGATCCAGTCACAATGAATAAGGTGCTCAGTATAACGTGATAGTGCACGGGTTCGGTGTTTCATGGAAAACCCATGCACCATATCTATATAGAACAATTTAACAGGACCTACAGGGAGAATGTTCCGGACACCTATTTTTTGAATCTCGCGGATGAGTTTGTAAAAGACTATAAGCAGGACTGGCCACATGATGCATTAGGTGGAATTCCACCGGTGAAATACTGGAAAGAAAACAGCCAAAAATTGATTGGGGGCGAGTGCAGCGGAGGCATCGCCGAAGCGCAGCGAGCCCCAATCAAGTTCCGCTGGAGAGGGAAAAAATCTAATCTCAAAAGGTAGTATTTCAGGGAACCCTACAGATGCTGAACACTATTTTTCTAATCGAAAACCTCTTGCTAATCCGTAATCGTCACAAAAGAATATAGTATTATGATCGACTCTAATGTTTCGCAATATCCCGGTATGATCAGGAAAGTAAATGACAAAATCATGATTAAAGATTTTATACGGATGCGCAGTTGAACGTAATAAATGGAATCAATTCGTATTTCAAAAACGGGTATACTTTCTCTCAAGCCTCCTCATTTTCCTAATAGACTATCCCTTAAAGCAAGCCTGCTATCTTTTATAAATTGTGAGCTTATTTTCGCTCGAGGCTTCCCCTTAC
>DATJDF010000492.1:0-3133 GCA_035497555.1 Arachidicoccus sp.
TTTCCGGGCTCGCCGCGGCATTACAGGAACCTTCCATTGGTATGTTTCTAAACGGGGTGGTACTGGTGTCTCCTACTGAGCTTGGTTTTGATCGCCAGGGTGCCGTCAGTGAGGCACTCAATATTCCTTACTATGCAGCGACGGCCTGGTATTACAAAAAATTACCTGAAGATCTCCAGAAAAAAAGTCTGACTGATTTTTTACCAGAGGTCGAATCTTTTACCCTTAATAAATTATTGCCTGCCATTGCAAAAGGCAGTTCCATCAGCTCCGAGGAAAAATTATCCATAGAGACGCAGCTGGAAAAATATACGGCGATCAAAAAATCAGTATGGGCAGATAATAACCTGGATGTCAGAACCAGCTTATTCTGGAAAGAACTACTGCGGGACAAAGGCTATACTATCGGCCGGTTGGATTCAAGATATTTAGGCATAGATGAAAGATCCGGCGGTAGCCGGCCTGATTTTAATGCAGAAATTCCCGCATGGGTTCGATCTTTTGCACCTGCAGCCAATGAATATTTTCGAAAAGATCTGAAATTTAAAACTGATGTTCCCTATTGGATCCTCTCTGAAAATGTCTATCCCTGGAATTTTGAAGACAATCACACAGGTGCGGGGTTAAGACTTGCCATGGAAGAAAATCCGGCACTTCATTTACTGGTTCAAAATGGCTATTATGACGGGTCGATCTGTAATTACTTCAATACAAAGTACACCCTCTGGCAGATTACAACTTCGAAAAGCCTACAGGACCGAACCAGCTGGAAAGGCTATCCCTGTGGCCATATGATCTATATGGATAAAACAAGTATGATTGAAGGGAACCAGGATATACGCCAGTTCATATTAGCAGCCATACCGCCCAAAAATCAATCTTCAGATTACAAAGTGGACGTCCAAAAGGGCCGGTAATCAATGATCAGGCCTCATTGATCACATTCACTACTAAGAAAAAGCCTAATTTTGCCCATATATGACGCACAAAACCAAAGGAATTGTTTTGCGCACCGTTAAGTATGGTGAAACCAGTCTGATCGTGGCTGTCTATACAGAACTATTCGGGTTACAGAGCTATCTGGTCAAAGGAGTGCGTAAATCCGGCAAATCAGCCGCCGGGAAAATCAGCTTTTTCCAGCCGGGTGCACAACTTGACATGGTGGTATATCTCAATCCTGTCAAATCAATCCAGTTTATACGGGAATACGGCTGGTCCTATGTCTATAAAGACGTTTTTTTTGATGTACTCAAAAATGCAGTTGCTATTTATGCTGTAGAGATGATCCTGCATACCATTCGGGAACCAGAGAGCAACCCTGAGCTATTTTATTTTATTGAGCAGACGCTGCAATATATTGATCAAAGCGATGCACATCATATCGCCAATATTCCACTTGTATTCAGTCTACAGCTGGCACAGATAATGGGATTGCAGTTTCATGGGGTTTACCAGCCAGAAACCCCGATACTGGATCTGATGGATGGGCGGTTTATAGCTCAACGGCCAGACCATCCCTATTATATGGAAGGGGATGATGCGCAGTTGACCTATGCATTTATGCAAATCGGCAGCCTCGATGAAGCAAAAAATATAAATTTAAGCCGGATAAATCGTCGTTCTCTTTTGAAATGTTACCAACAGTTCTTTTCTTTGCATTTAGAGAATTACATCGAATCGAAAAGTTACCTGATTTTGCAAACCGTTTTACAATAGAAAAAAAATTCTCCACTCTAATTATTTCTACTATGAAAAAAATCCTTTTAGGGACATTTTTGCTGGCAGTTGTAGCTGCTAACGCACAGGACAGAGGCCGTTCAGATTTTAAATCCGATCTGACAAATAAGATTGATAAGAACGGGCGCAAGTACGACTCCACTAAAAACTGGAATAAAGGTGGTTCCCTATCACTTAATGTTGCTCAGACCTCGCTGGATAACTGGTCTGGTGGTGGTTCAGATGCCTTGTCTGCCAATGCCTTCGTCAACCTCTATTCGGATTACCTGAAAGGAAAAGATAGTTGGACCAATAACCTCAATGCGCAGTACGGCTATCTCAAGACCTCCGGTCTGGATGGTCGCAAAAGTGCCGACCTGATTGATTTTGTATCTTTATATGGTCATTCCGTCAGTTCAAAGATTGACGTATCAGCGCTCTTCCGCCTGCGTACCCAAGGCTTCAAGGGTTATACTTATGGCGAAGACGCCGACGGCAACGAAACAAAAACGCTGAACTCGACCTTCTTCGCACCGGCATATATAACCTTAGCGCCTGGTATTACCTACAAACCCTTCAAGAATTTCAATCTCTTTATTTCCCCAATTGCAGCCCGCGCACTGGTGGTTGCCAATAAAGAGCTTTCGGATCAGGGTGCCTACGGCGTAGATACGGGCAAGCAGTTTAAATTTCAGTTTGGATTCTTACTGAACGCCGGCTATACAGCCAATATCACCAGTACGATTTCCTACACAGGCAATCTGGAATTATACAGCAATTATCTCCAGGATCCGCAAAACATTTATATGTTTATGACCAATACTTTTGCAGCTAAACTTACCAAAGCCATCGCAGTCACCTGGAATTTCAACCTGGCCTATGATGATCTTTACAGACCTGTTGAAGGCAAAGGCCCCAAATTACAGACCCAGTCCATTCTGGGGGTCGGCTTGTTATATAAGCTATAATAATCCATTCTCTCGATACAAAATTGAACAAAACAAAATTTCGTTTGCGATGCAAACGAAATTTTGTTTTGGAGCAATAGCCAGGCCGTTTTGTACAGTAATATCCTTCAAGAAGGCTACATTCTAATCAAAAGCGTATTTTTGTACGCATGCAAGAGGATTCAATATACATGGGGCGTTGCCTGGAACTGGCTAAAAAAGGCTATGGATACGCCCGGCCCAACCCAATGGTCGGTGCAGTGCTGGTCTATAAAAACCGCATTATTGGTGAAGGCTGGCATCAAATCTATGGCCAGGCCCACGCCGAAGTGAACTGTCTTCAATCTGTAAATAAGGCAGATCAGCCTTTAATTCAAGCGTCTACATTATATGTGTCTTTAGAACCCTGTGCCCATTATGGAAAAACCCCACCCTGTGCAGATCTGATCATCCGTCACCAAATCCCAAAG
>DATJDF010000493.1:0-5336 GCA_035497555.1 Arachidicoccus sp.
TCGCTGAATTGGTCGCACCTGTAGTATAATTATAGGTTTTGCCATCCGTCAAGGACAAATAGCAATCATTCTGGCCGTCGGCGCTATCAGGGAAATACAGCCTTCGATTCGGCAGAAAAGTATAATCCGGTGTCACGTCCAAAACAATGGTCCTATAGCCATCTCCGATATAAACTCCAGCTGAATCATAAGCAAATATACGGTATGTATTTAGACCAACACTACCTGTGAATTCCCCCATCTCGTAGGTATATGAGAACTTTCTTCTTTGCGAAGGATCTGTGATAGGGATTTTCAAAAATGGAATTGCAGCGCCTATTTGATAAAGTGCAACCTGATACATATCTGTGTGGGCCGACTCCATTGTAAAATTAAATACAACACTATCGCCGGCATTGATTTTATTATAATAGCCGGCGCTATGGGGAATCGATAATGAATCCAGTGTTAAGGAGACGCCCTTAAACATCGTAAAAATATTAGGCGCTGTTTTTTGGCATGACCCCCAAAGGACAACAGCAACTAAAATAAAACAAAGTGAGAAAATATTATTATGCTTCATGGTATGTTATTTTCAAATTATTTCTGATAAAATTTAGGTATGCTCTATTTCAGCGGATCAAATGTTCCGCCATCCCAACCGATAGTTTGCTCGAGTAACGGAGAAGAATTAATAAATTGATTTGCCAATGAATAAAAATAATAATTATCAGGAGCACTGAATGTACCATTACCGCCTGGCGTTATTTCTGTATATGGGTACTTGAAATATTTTAAGACAGTATCTCTATTATTCATATCAAGGGTTTCTCGGTATAAAGTGTTTGTCCCGGCAGTGACTGTTTCCAATTGTTTGATTAAGTTATTTGCCACCTCAAAGTGGAGGGAAGAGATGGTGCCTTGTAATTTTGTTAGTAGACGAAGTCGCCGCAAATCATCGCACCGTTTAGCCTCAAAGGCGAACTCGACCATTCTGTCTTTGGTAATCAGTTCGCGCATTTCACCTTTATTTGTCGCATAGTCAAGCCCATAATCTTTCGTTCCTTCCTCAATGCCTGCTCGCTTTCTTAATTGCCTTACCAGGTCCTTTGCAAGCGATAAGTTACCTGTCTCATTTGCTGTCTCTGCATAATTTAGAATAACTTCAGCAAAGCGAAGCTGAATCCAGTCCATGCCACTTCCGCCATAGTCATTAGAGTAACCCACTGCACTTTTGATCAAATTTGGTGTTGCGAAACGCCTGCAATAAAAACCCCTGTCTCCACTTTCGCCAGTAGCTTTTACGTAAGTCCACTGTCTCCTTTGATCGTTTCCGCTTAGCGGCCATACGCAGCCGTTCCATGCGATAGTTGCATCAAAACGCGGGTCCCGGTCTTTCCAAAACAAAACAGGGTCATAATCATCAGATTGGTCTATTGGCGTACCATCTTTCATCGTATAATCATTAATTAGATTTGTGCTTGCATAATAATAATCACTTGGTGAGCCTCCTTCTGAAGCAGGTCGAACCTTCGCTTCAACATTATGGCCCCATTTTGCATCCGTACTGGAATAGGACCGGACGATTAGTGCTTCTGTATTTGCAGGACCTTCCTTAAGAAAAATATCCCCATATTTGGGTAATAAACCATGACCTGTGGCCAAACAGATATTATACGCCTCCTCGCTTGCCTTAAATGCGGTTTGCCACCTACCGGCGTCATAGGTATGTATCCCGTCATTTTCAGGGTTGAATTGTGGGCTGGCCCAATACAGTAATGCTTTCGCTTTCATGGCAGCGGCTGCTTCCTTTGTTAATTTGCCATATTCGGCTGCATTCCAGGTCACACCATCCAGATACACCATTCCAGAGTCCAGATCACTGACAATTTGGGCAAACATCTTTTTTGCCGGTTGTCGCCCGCCAACTGTAAGATTGCTGGGGTTTTGGGGTTCCAATAATAAAGGCATTCCACCATATAATTTTGTCAGTTCAAAATATACGATTGCCCTTAATGTATAAGCCTGTCCAAGTAATTTCTTCTTCGAATCATCGGGCAGATCACCAAGCGGAACGTTTTTGATAATATTATTACATCGGTCAATATCGAAATAGCGGTTATCCCCTATATTGGTTCCTTGATATTTTGCACCAACATAGCGTATATCATTAGACTGTAATTCTCCATTTAAACCAAAAACTTTTTTCCCCCAGGAAGAGTTCGCACCAAAATAACTTTCATCGGTTTCCAAATGAATTTCGAAATTATTGGCTGTATATTCATCAGGAAAAGGAGGTATTATTTTATCATACGCTTCATTTAAATAATACTGAATGGCCCCTTCATTACTCCAGAGACGGCCGTCCAATCCATTTTTATCTTCAAGCGAGAAATAATCTTTCTTACAAGCCAGGCATAAAACACTCATAATAAGTATCAGATAAACCTGGTATTTTATTAATTTTTTCATTTTGTAAAGTTCAATTAGATTAAAGAATTACAGGCCTAAGCTTAGGCCTAACGAAATCGTACGTACCGTTGGATAATCATAAATATTAGACGAATAAGGATCCATGTAATCAAAGGGACTCTTAATAACCCATAGGTTATTGCCCGTCAATAAGAAACGTGCGCTACTTAAGCCAGTTTTGGACAAGAGCTTGGATGGAATAGCATAACTTAATGTCATGCTATTAACCCGAATAGTCGTTCCATCCACAGCCCAGAAGGAAGATTGCCAACCTGCAAGAATGGATGGGTCATCAAAACGAGGGAACTTGCCATCTGGATTGCTGGAAGACCAATGGTCTTTCCAAAATGACGGAACATTTTTAGTAGTGGTTGCTTCATCTCTGGCCTTAGAGTCATAATAGGCCACACCGCCAAATTTTGCAGCAATATTGGCTTTTAAGCTTAAGCCTTTCCATGAAAAACCAAGTTGATAGTTTGCACCAAATCCAAGACCACCTTTTCTGTCGTATAATGGAATCTGATCCCGCTCAGTAATCTTGCCATCTCCATTTTCATCTACAAAATACAGCCAGCCTGGTTGAGGTGTAATGTTATTGATGGTGTAATTTGGATATTTTTTTAAGAAGGCGTCCACTTCATCCTGTGTGCGGAACATGCCGATTGCCTTCAAACCAATATTACTGTAATCACCTGACCGGGTGCCAAGATCAATTTGCCAGTCAGGATATGAATTTTCAAACAATTTAAATGGATCATACATCATTTGTGTAATAATTGAACCACTGAAAAGACTGAAATTCATGCTGGCATCCATTCTTAGATCCTTTGAAAGATTTGTCCTGTAGCTGATATTATATTCCGATCCCCAATTGTACCGCTTCATATAATTTAAGACGGGTGCCTGAAATCCGGCATACATGGGGAACGACTGATCCGTACCTTTATCAAACCCATTTTTAACATAATTTGAAAAAACATCCACAGATATATTCAGCTTATCTCCAAATAAACCAATATCAACCCCTGCATTTACTGTTCTTTTATTTTCCCAGGTAAGATCAGGATTCGGAATTCTTTGGGGATTCATGCCGCCTTGTACTCCACCACCGTATAAATAGCCGGAGACATCAGCTGTATAACGCTCCTGCCAGAGCCGTTCATCAATACTTGAGTTGCCGACAATTCCCCAGCTAAACCGGAACTTTAAATAATTGATAATTGAAACATTCTCCTTAAAAAACTTCTCGTTACTAACCGTCCAACCTAAAGCGATATTTGGAAACACGCCCCAAATGTTGCCTTTGGCAAAATTAGAGGAAGCATCCAGACGGGTAACAAGGTCTAAATAATACCTATTGTCATAACTATAGTTTAGACGGCCAAAATAGGACCTTTTTACGTTTTCCGATTGGCTTCTTGATGCAGTATATAAGGACTGATCAAATGCCCAGTATTCATCTATGCCTGTTAGAATCTGGTTTAGCCAGGTTACGCCAAGTGACTCCCCAGAACCATGTGCTTGTTCTCCCCCCAATAAAGCTGTGATAGCATGTTTATTGATATTTTTGGTATAATTAAGTGTGAAATTGGCCTGGTAGCTGTTTTCACGCGATAGATTAGGGGTATATGCCGAATTGGTACCACCATATACATCATAATAAACAGGGTTACCATTATTGTCAATCTGGACTTGATCAGAAAGTAAAGCATTGTTTGCCCCGGCTGGTTGAAATGTATAAAGGCGGTAAGATGGTCGGTATTGTGTGCTACCATCGTTTGAGCCTGCAGCAGATATCTGAAATTTTGCGGATAGTCCGTCCAAGGCGCCAGCAAAATCATAAGACAGACTCGTATTTATTCTATAGCCATTTGATTTCGATTTAGTATAATAGCCTGTATTAACTGAGGCGACCGGATTTGTCTTTAAATTATTAAAGTTGACATACTTTCCATCTATTACTGCTGGCACCCATTCGGGAACCTGCATCATGGTCTGAATAAATGTTTGGTCATTCTCCGATGTAGGGTTATTGCTTTCTTTGACCCGGCTATCAACATTAAAATCAATTGTAGCTTTAAATCCTTTAGCTATCTGCGCAGTAACACCTGATCGAAAACTATATTTATTTTGTTTAATACCGGCATAATTGCCATTTTCATTTTGATAGCTCCCTCCAGCGAAGTAGGTAACCCGGTCACTACCACCCGAAAAACTTAAATTGTGGCGTTGCATAAAAGCTGGTTGCCACATTTCATCGAACCAGTTCGTGTAATGATTCGTTTTTAAAGAATTCAAATCTTCGTCCGAAAAATAATTGCTTGAATTCGTATTATATATTCGTGCACCATCGTTCAGTAAAACGGCCAAGTCATAGGCAGAAAGCATATCGGGCATTCTTGTTGCGTCAGATAAGCCGTAATAGCCATTATAATTTAACCGGCCTTTGCCTACCTGCCCCTGCTTTGTTGTAATAAGAATAACGCCATTAGAACCGGAAGCGCCATAGATAGCAGCAGAAGCATCTTTCAAAATAGTGATATTATCGACCATTGAAGGGTCAATATTATCAAATGCGTCTTTGTCTACTGTAATACCATCGATTACATAAAGGGGCTCATTAGATACACCCAATAATTGGGCAGTTTCCGAAACGGTTGCGTTTCGGACATTTAAAGTGATAGAAGCGCCGGGCTTTCCTGAAGACTGACTTACACTCAAGCCCGGAACAAGCCCTCTCAATGCACCAGCAATATTAGGTGCAGGGATATCTTCAATGTCAGAGCCCTTAACAGTCGAAACCGCCCCATTGATTGCAGATCGCTTTTGGGTCCCATAACCGACAACCACCACATCGTTCAAACCTGCAGAATAAGTCGAATCCA
>DATJDF010000494.1:0-6566 GCA_035497555.1 Arachidicoccus sp.
GGAACGGTATTAAAAGCGCCAAAACCCCAGATGACATCGCCGCCGGCGGCGGCTACATCACTGGACGGATTATTGGCATCGATATAGCCAAACAAGTTCGTCCCTACGGTAAGCCAGGGTTTAATATCAATATCCACATTAGCCCGAAGCTGATTACGCTTATAGTTCGTATTATAAATCATCCCCGGATTGTCAATATATCCGTAAGAAAGGTTATACCGCATTTTGTCCGAGCCGCCAATAGCAGAAATATTGTGATTTTGAACAACGGATGGGTCTCTATAGATATCATCTTGCCAGTCGGTATTGGGATATACAGTTGGATTTTTCCCGCCATCACTGCGCCACTCGTCAATTTTGCCCTGGGAAAATCTTGGAGCCTGGCCATTTGCTTTCAGTCCGGCATTCTGAATTTCCATAAAATCTGCATAATCCGTCACCAAATTGAGGCGTTTAGACACTTTCTCGGCGGAAATATTGCCGCTATAGGTTACATTAGAGACGCCGGCCTTACCTTTTTTAGTCGTTATTAATATAACACCGTTGGCTGCCCGTGAACCGTAGATGGCAGAAGAGGCGGCATCCTTCAAAATCGATATATTTGCAATATCCTGGGGATTTATATCGCTGATTGACCCGCCGGTCATACCATCGATCACGACCAGCGGACTGGCGTTATTCAAGGTACCCTGGCCACGAATCAGAATTGTCTGGGACTCAAACCCAGGTGTATTCCCACCTCTGTTACTAACAGTCAGGCCAGGCGACAGACCGGCTAAGGCATCCGTTGCATTGGTTACCGGTCTGTTACTCAGTGCGGTCATATCTACTGATGAAACCGCACCGGTGACGTCGATCTTCTTCTGAGTGCCATAGCCCACGACAACGAGCTCATTTAACCAGCTGTCTGTTGCGGATAAGGCTACCTTAATTGATGAACGTCCATTTATTTTTACCAGCTTGGCATTATAGCCTACATAGGAAATCTCCAACTGAGCATCTTCGTCCGCATTTAGGGAAAAATGACCGTTGTCGTCACTGGAGGTTCCGGATTGCTTTCCTTTTACCTTAATGGAAACTCCGGCCAGTGGCTTGCCTGTCGCGGAGTCCACAATGGTACCGGTAATTTCCTGGAGTTTAGGTAATGGTGCATCAACTACATTTAATGTCCTGCTTTCCACTTTTTTGTTGCGTTTTATAAAAACGACATTTCCATGGATGTTAAAAGTGAGCGGTAAGTCCCTCAGTACTTCTTGCACTGCGGTCTGCAAATTAACGTCATGCAACTGGACGGAAACTGTGGGAAGACCGAGAAAGGTTTCCTTGTTCCATAGAAAGGAACAGCCTGTCTGCTTGCGGATCTGATCCAATATACGCTGCACAGAGGCATTTTTTACGGAGAGGTCAACTTTTTGAGAGAAGCTCTTTGCACTGACTGTGAGTGAAGAAATGATAATAAGCACAATTATCAATCGCATAATCATACATATTCTTGACCAGCCAGACCTGTTAAATGGGTATGGAGGCTTGAAAAAAGTAATATTTTTCATACTTTTGTTTAAGTTTGGGTACAATAATTCAATCGTCTTTTTAAGCACTGGCGGTTTTAGGGTTGCCCAAATCAATATTGCGGGCACTGACTTCCGATCAGTGTCCGTTTTTTTTTAAGCTCCCCATTTGCGGTTATGTCTTCATTTTATTTTCTTTAATCGGGTAAAACAATAATTTTCTTTCCTTCTACACGTGTATGGACACCGGCTGCGGCAAGTGCGGCCAGTACATTGGATAGCACCGCCTTTCGGCTGATCACACCGCCCAGGCTTTGCCGGGGTATTTTTCCTGCATAGGCGATATCCACATCATACCATCTGGACAGTTGGTTCATCAGCGCCTCTACGCTACAGCCTTCCAGGGATATTAAGTCTTGCATCCAGGCGATCACCTCCTCTGTATTGACCTTACGGACATCGATTTGGACGTCTTCATTTTTTACAACAGCTTGCTGGCCCGGTTTTATAACGACGGCATTTTTACTACCCGGAACAGATAATCTAATTGAACCTTCCAGCAAGGTCGTTGTTACAGCTGGCTCATTGGTATAAGCCATGATATTGAAGTGGGTACCCAGTACCCTGATCTCGGATTTTCTGGTCGTTACAATAAAGGGATGTTTGGCGTCTTTTGCGACTTCCATATATACCTCTCCGGTAATAGCGACTTTACGCTCTTCACCGGTAAACGCCGTTGGGTATTTTATGGAGGAAGAGGCATTGAGCCAGACCTTGGTTCCGTCTGGCAGCGCCAGCCGGAACTTGCCTCCCCTTGGGACAGAAAGTGTATTATAGGTGATCTGGTCGTTTAAAGTATTATCATGTGCGCCTCTAGCTCCAGCACCATTGTCATGTTTGTATACCAGAGCGCCTTGATCTGACTTTACAATCATGGCACCGCTCTGGGTGGCTAAAAGACCATTTTGTGCACTGTCCAGGATAATGGTTTGCCCGTTAGACAGGGTAAGTACGGCTTTGTCTCCTCCTGGCTGGATCACCGATGGCGTGGTTTGGACCAGCTGTCCTTTGTCTGGTTGACGGGTCGTATACTCAAGACCGAATAAAACTAAAAAGACTAATACAGCGGCGGCGGCTACTATTTTAAGCCAAAGCCTGTTTTGATTGCCCCTTTGCTTTTCATGGGCTTTAATCCCTTTTTGGATCTCAGTCAGCATCTCTGCCTTATTAGCAATGTCTATAACAGGAACCCCTGCTTTGCTATCCTGAAAGTCATTACACCATTTATTATACTGGCGGATTTCATCCTCAGTGGCCACGCCTTCTGAAATGCGGTCTAGTAACTTCAGTAACTCTTCATTTTGACTCATAATATATAAAGCACAAAAACTGGCTTACATACTATAGGTACATGAAACCGCCCCACCCCCCAAGTGGCAATAAAATATTTTTAAGGGAATTACAGTAAGCAGGCCCAGAAAGACAGATTGCCGAGGGCATCGCGCAGTTTCCTGAGTGTAATGGTCATTTGATTTTCAACCGTCTTTTCACTTATCTGGAGTTTGGAGGCAATTTCCCGATTGGTAAAATACTCATTGCGGCTTAAATGAAATATCTCCCTGGCTCTTGGTGGAAGTGTTTGGGTAAATTGCTCAATAATGGCTTTTAACTCCTTGATTTCAATGGCTTCCAATGCATCCGGGCAAATAAGGTCTATATGACGGGCAAGAATCTGATCCCGCCTTTTACTGTTCTGGATGGCACGGATCAATTTGTATTTAACAGCAGCCAATAAATAATATTTTAATGCGGTCACGTTCAACTGACTACGACGTGTCCAAAGCCAGACGAATACTTCCTGAATGGCGTCTTTACACTCTGTTTCGTTTTGCAGTATATTCCAGGCATAGCGGTATAACACATCGACATACCGCTCATAAATTGCAGTAAATGCAAATTCCTCGCCTTCTTTAAGGAGAACGACCAATTGCTCATCCGTATAAATTAATTTTGAAGACATGGTAACTGTGTTTGCAAACCTGTAATCATAAAGATATAATAAAAATATAGTAAAGACCAAAACATTTTTTAACGTATTGACAGTAAAAACTTAAACGAACTTTCGGCTTCTTCTGTTCATGAAAATTTGCGCTAAATTACCCGAAGCCTTTGAAATAAAAAGCCAGATCAAATTTGATAACGTATAAATAATACCTCATTAAGCTCGTTAGGAGCTATTAAATTAATATAACTGAGCTTGAATCAGTTAAATCTTTAATGTGCTTAAAAGAAGGAATAAATCGGTAATGCGCTGCTGGTAAACAGTCACCTTCTCAGAGGTGATCATTGCAATCAATGCCGCGCCAAGCAACTGATTTTTAAAGGGTCATCACTCAATTTGCACGCACACACTTTCTGAGGCCCGGCATTGCCCTGCCGGTTTCTATTGCCCTCGTCCATTACTCCATATGAACCTACTTCTAGCCGGGAATCGTCAAATGTATTGATCGCCTCTTACATCAGGTGGTCAATATATCGAACCCACTCTTTCTTAGCTCTGATGCCTTAATGATGCTGATAAATACCCATATCGAAAGCAAATTGTTATCTGGAGCTTTATTTTTATATCCTTTAAAAGGTACAACAACATAAATATCTGACAATGGTGTGGTAGAAGCTCAACAGATTTCAACCCGTATCTACCGACGGAATCAAGACCTCTTTCGATTTTTGCTGTTTAACAAATATTACATACTTTAAAGAGAATATTCAGAAAAGCAGCCATATGTTACTTAAGTTTTCCAGAACGCAATTTACCTTCGTTCGAAAACAGAACACCCTCAATCTTGCAGGTACATCCATAAAAAACATTAGTATCAAGGTGATAATTGAATGCATGGAAGCCAACAATTGGTTCAAGGTTATTGACGATAAATGCCGTCGGATGATAAATAATTTAATTTCGATTACAAAAGACCACTGCATAAGATTAGAGCTGCAGTAAAACCGTTCAAATTATATTTATTCAAATAAAATTGCAGTTGAGAAAATGGATTTATTCAGATCCATCATCAGCGACCTGAGAGAAACCCCCGATGGCCTGGAATTTGTTTTTTTCCAGATTACCTCAATTGAAGTACTTTGATCAGATCTACTATTTCTTTAAACAAAGTGTCGATCACGTAAATGCCCTATTACTGGATACGATAACGTTGAAAACAATATTGCACGGTACTATTTGTTCTCCATTTTCCTAAAAGTCCGGCAAAAAACGATATCTATTGAATTTGCATAATTGGATTTTGAAACAAGATTCAATATGCTAATGGGTTAAGCGTAATAAACAATAATAAAGCCATGCTCGAGAAAGATGCGGGCTAAAAATAAGTTCGCAACCTACTCGAATAAGCAATTTACTGCATGTCAAAAAAGACCTGAGCATCTCCATGAATCATTTTTATAAATTTTATTTGGAATATTCGTTCCATTATAATTACCTTTACGGAATAATCATTCCATTATTAAAACGGAGAAAATTATTCGCTTGATCATCCTTCAGGACTATATAAATAACTTCTACGTGAATGACTTAGATTCTAGCAATAATTGAATTTTAAACATTATATCTATGGCAAGGACAAAAGAATTTGATGAAAATAAGATACTTGAAAAAGCAATGAATTTATTCTGGGCCAGAGGCTTCAACTCCACTTCTGCGCAGGATTTAGTCGAAGGGTTAGGTATCAGTAGGTCAAGCCTGTATGATACTTTTGGAAATAAACACCAGTTATTCATCAGATCCCTGGAATACTACCGGGAAACCATGTCACGCCGTCTAATTGAAATGATTAATGCATCCACCAATATAGAGGGTACCATCTGGCAGATATTCATGAAGGTCACTCATGAATCCTTAACGGATAAATTGTCTAAAGGATGTCTCATGGTCAATTCAACCATCGAATTATCACCTCACGACACACAAATTGCAACCATAGTGGCCGCAAATACGCAGGATATTGAAGACTCATTGAGACTTCTTATCAAAAAGGGCCAACAATCCGGAACATTCCCGAATACTTTATCTGCGCGTTCTCTATCCAGGTTTCTCTACAATAGCATTCGGGGGTTGCGGGTTCTGGCGAAGTCTAAACAACTGAACCCTGAAGTCTTTGATGATATAGTCAGTATGACACTCTCCGTATTAAAAAAATAGCTGAACAGAATGACGATTGATCAGCCGCATCAATAAACTTAGCATATCTAGTTTGCCGCAAAAGCGGGTGGACCGTCAAATAATAAATACCATCCAATAGCATAGTTTATCCATTAAGCCATGAACCGAACTTAACGGTTACATCAGGGGGCCTCGACCCTGAAGAACACTATTCTGCAGTAAACTTAAGTTCCATATTATATTTGGCTCCCCAAACTCCTCATACCGCGATACGATTTGTACAAAGAGGTAGTACATGATAAAAAAGTTAAAGGAATACTATAATAAGAACACTTTCAACATTTCAATAAACAAATGATGATTCCTGCATTAAATACTCAAATGCCTCTTGAAAAGGCAATAACCGTAAACGGTACTAAATTAGCCTATTATGAACAAGGCAAAGGTGAAACAATTTTCCTTTTACATGGTTGGCCACAGACTTCCCATATATGGCGAAAAGTGCTACCCCATCTTGCAAAAAAATTTAGGGTAATCGCTGTTGACTTGCCTGGATTAGGCAAAAGCGCTAATCCTTCAAGTTACGACACCAAAAATATTGCCACGATCATAAATCAGCTGGCAGGCGCTCTGAGAATAGACCAGTTGCATTTAGTGGGACATGATATCGGCGCCTGGGTAGCGGTCGCTTTTGCCCTGAACTTTGAATCAAAATTAAAAACACTAACTGTTATTGATGCAGGTATCCCCGGACTCATGCCGCCTTCAGTCTTCCAACCCGAAAATGCAAATAAAATCTGGCAGTTCTATTTTCACACCATAGATGAATTACCTGAATTTCTGACAGCGGGCAGAGAAAAACAGTATTTTTCCTGGTATTT
>DATJDF010000495.1:0-2510 GCA_035497555.1 Arachidicoccus sp.
GAATCTGATCGTTGGATCGCTTTGTTGTAATAGCCTTAAATGCGAAACCGAGCAAGAACGATGTCGTAATAGCTAGAACGATAACTACTGTCTTCTTCATTTTATTGCTTGTTAGTTGTTAACAGCCCTTTCATGCTACCCCAACGCCCTCCCCGTATCCCAGCATAGCAATCATGCTTTAATCTTCAGAAGCACGTCATCAGTAAAATTGTCAGGCCACTTGTTGGTAAGTGTTATTTTTGAGTATATTTTGTTCCTGTTAGTCTTAGCCATTGTTATGAACAGAAAATTTATCTAAATATTGTCAACCAATTCAATATCCATAGTTTTTATTAACCCATCCTCAAAAGTATAAATATGTTTCACCTTGCCATCAAATATGAAACTGCCCTGTAAGTCCTTCACCTTTTGATAAACTTCAACTTCTAAACTTCCATTTTGTCTTTCGTTAAATCCAATTGGTTCAACATTTGGATTAATCTCTCTCCATTGCCTAGTCCAATATTCTTTTATTTCATCCCGCCCACTTATGTAACCGCCCTCCCAAGCCTTTGACCATTGGACATTGGGTTGCATTGTTGACAGTGCCTTCTCAATATCTCTTTCATTAAAAGCAAAATACGCTTTTCTAATTAAATCCTTTAATTGAGCTGTCATAAATATTTTTTGTTTAATGTCAGTTTCATTTGTCGGTGCAGGTGCCCATCGCCTTGCAACCTATACACAAATATATGCTATTGCAATTATTCACTAATTATTCAAATTTGACCATCCCACAGTCTTTAATATAGTAGATCTCGGTATTATCCTTTTCATAATACCCGAACCAATTATTCAATAAAGTCCATCAAAATCACTAAGTTTCATCGCTGGTAGTAATTAGAGAATTCAGTATATTTGGAGTCCAAATAAGCGGTCTGAATCAAAAATGACACCTAAATAGCGGGAAATGAACAAAATAGACTTCTTGAAAATACACGGATACAAGCCTGCCTTCCAATTTGCCCGGTGGGGCGATGAAGATAAATCATTAGTGGACTTATGATGATGTATGCTGTTTCAGTGCTCCCTTGCCGAAAATTAAACACAAAAAATGACATTTACAGTTCTGCATATAACCACTCAAATCCATCTGGAAATACACCATGAAAATGAAAAGCAAAAGTAAAATAACATTAAGGCCGACAGAGATTTCAGATTTGGAATTTCTATTCACTTTTCAGCTTGACCAAGAAGCAAGGTATTTAGCGGCTTTTACACCTCAAAATTATGCAGACAAAGCTGCATACATTGAGAAGTATACAAAATTAACAAATGACTCGACAGTAAATGGGCAGACGATAACAATAGACGGAGCTATAATTGGAAGCATTGCAAAATTTGAGAGGGAAGGCGACAGTGAAATTACCTATTGGATAGATAGAAGTCATTGGGGGAAAGGAGTTGCCACTTGGGTGCTTGACCATTTTCTTACTATTGAAAGAGCAAGGCCAATTTTCGGACGAGTGGCGTTTGACAATATCGGTTCGCAAAGAGTTTTAGAAAAATGTGGGTTTACAAAAATCGGCACAGAAATGGGCTTTGCCGATGCGAGACAAACAGAGATAGAAGAGTTTATTTACAAGCTTTTATAGCATTGAAATCACTCTATAGTTATAAGTTTTAAAAAAAAGTTCAATTTTGCCGGGAGCATACTGGAACCGTGTTGTTTCGAAAGAACCTTTGTGCCGAAAAGATTACCTATCGCAAATCTATAAAACATTATGAAAACAAAAGACCATACAACACATTTTGCGCCCGAACTGCATATTCCCAATGGCACACTAAATATTGATTTTTACACAAAGTTCGGCGCAACGGAACATTTTTGTCTGCGCAATGATGATGGTAGTATTCACGTTGCAGAATTGGAAATCAATGGCGCAATTTTTCATCTGCATGAAACAATGCGCTGGTTTGACGCTCTTGAACCCATAAGTTCAAAAGGCGTAACGACGGTTATCGGTTTGTTTGTTCCTGATGTAGACGGTGTAATGCAAAATGCCATCCAGGCAGGTGCAACCGAAATCAATCCCGCAAAAGACTATGAGTATGGTTACAGACAAGGAATATTTAAAGACCCTTTTGGACACTATTGGCAAATACAGAAAAAGATATAGCGATCCTGACAGAACAATGCGGGATGGTAATTAGTAATTTGACGCTATGACGACTGACAGAGTCGAATCAAAATGGAAATGCAGGTCAGCCGAGGACAGGACTACAGTGAATTTTGTTGCCGAAAGGATATCTGCAAATCCATATGTTATTCACGCATTATGAGTTGCCTTTTGAGTGTCAAAAAATGCCCGGAAAAGTGCCAAAAAGCAGCACACTGAAAACATAAAAGCCTTGCAAATAAATTATAATTCCAACCTAAACAAAATAAGCTGCACCCTAATCGAAGAAAAATTCAGGTGCAGCTTATTTCCGTTCTGACATTCTATTTAAAGTAGTTGCAAGTCTCAAAA
>DATJDF010000496.1:0-5537 GCA_035497555.1 Arachidicoccus sp.
AAAAAACGGCCGCTTCTTCTCCAAATTCATTTTTATCGCCAATGCCTTAAAAAACCTATTTTGTCAGATTAAGTATTGGCCATTACAACTAAATGCCAATACCCCCATCGCCTAAAAGAGAAAAAGCCCGAATCTATCATCCCTGCCAGTTCATCCCCAGAAGTAACAGCTCATGCCTCCTGATGGTAATCCACCAAGGATCCCTCCTTCGGGCACAACTTTTTTATAGAGCCTTCGTGAAACTAATATTACCAAAAAGAATTTGATTGCCGTGGTAATCAGAAGAAATAAATCAAAAACATCAACTGGTCAGTTCCTTTGCCACCAATTCAGCTTGCTTTAAAATATCCTCTGTGGCTAATAATTGCATATCGGGAGGGTAACCATATTTTCGTAATAACCTTTTCACCGCAACCTTCAGTTTCGCCTTCACGCTTTCTTTAATGGTCCAGTCTATTGAGGCATTTTGTCTTATGGTTTCAGAAAGCTTAACAGCGAGTTCCCGTAGTTTATCCTTTTGCATAAGCTCAACTGCACTTTTATTATTGGCGACCGCTGTATAAAATGCATATTCGTAATCCTTTAAGCCCATATGCTCAGAATCTTTGTCTTTCTCTACAATGGTCTTACTTAATTTGATCAGTTCTTCTATTACCTCAGCTGCTGTCAAGACGTTGTTATGATATTTTTGGATTGAACTTTCAAGCATTTCCTTAAATGTTCTGCTTTGAATGAGATTTTTTTTGGATCTCGCTTTGATTTCATCGTTCAATAATTTTTTCAAAACTTCTAAGGCAACATTTTTATGCTCCATACCCCTGATCTCCATCAGGAATTCATCGGAGAGGATTGAGATGTCTGGCCGCTTAATACCTGCTGCATCAAATACATCAATGACATCTTCTGAAACCAAAGCTTTATCAATCACTTGCCGGATGGTCGTTTCAATTTCTTCATTAGTTTTCCCTGAGCCGCTACCGTCAAACTTGGCCAACCTTGCTTTAACAGCCTGGAAGAACGAGACTTCATCCTTAACATCCATTGCTTGCTCGTGGGGAATAGCAATAGCAAATGCTTTTGAGAGCGCAGTAACTTCGTTAATAAATCGCTTTTTCCCGTCATCCAAACCTAAAATATGTTCCTCAGCAGCCAAGATCATTGACAATTTCTTTGAAGTAGTTGCATCGAAATAATTTTCGTATTCAAATCCATGGAACATTTGTGATACCACCTCCAATTTCTCCAACATCAATTGAACAGCCTGATCTTGTTGGATGGTTGGATCACCCTTTCCACCTGCATCAGAATAAAAGGAAAGTGCCTTTTTTAGATCTGCAGCAATCCCCAGATAGTCAACAATTAATCCTCCAGGTTTGTCCTTATACACTCTGTTTACCCTGGCAATGGCTTGCATGAGATTATGCCCTTTCATGGGTTTGTCAATATAAAGCGTATGCATACTTGGTGCATCAAATCCTGTCAGCCACATATCTCGAACAATGACCAATTGAAGTTCATCACTAGGATTTTTCATCCTTTCGGCAAGATCTCGCCTTTGCAATTTTGTCGTATGATGTTTGGCTATTTTGGGGCCATCTGAAGATGCGGAAGTCATTACGACCTTAATTGTCCCTTTTTTTAAGTCGTCGGAATGCCACTCCGGTTTAAGCGCTATAATTGCCTCATATAGATCGACTGCAATTCTCCTGCTCATGGTAACAATCATCCCCTTACCCTCAAATACCTCCTGTCTCTGACTAAAATGGGTAACAATGTCATGAGCAATGTTTTTAATTCTGTTCTCGCTTCCAACAAGTGCTTCTAATTGGGTCCATTTGGCAATTGTTTTCTGCGTATTGGTCAAATCTTCATGACTCAATTCATCATCCAGATCCTCAACCAATTTTTTACCCTCTTCACTTAGGTTTACTTTAGCTAGACGGCTCTCATAATATATACGGACCGTTGCGCCATCTTCAACCGCCTGGGCAATGTCGTAGACGTCTACATAATTTCCAAAAACGGCGGGGGTATTTACATCAGTGTTTTCAATTGGTGTACCCGTAAAACCTAAGTAAGTTGCATTAGGCAATGCGTCCCGCATATATTTGGCAAAACCATACACAATCTTTTTACCAATTACATTTCCTTTATAATCCTTTTCATCAATAGTTTTCGGTTTGAATCCATATTGAGTCCGATGAGCCTCATCTGCAATGACGACGATATTTTTTCTGTCAGATAACAATTCGTACACGTTCCCTTCTTCCGGCTGAAACTTCTGAATGGTCGTAAAAATTACGCCTCCTGAAGCAACTTTTAAAAGATCCCTTAATTGATTTCTATCATCAGCCTGTACAGGTTCTTGCCTCAATAACTGCTTTGACGCAGCAAAAGTGTCAAACAACTGATCATCAAGGTCATTACGATCAGTAATAACAAGAATAGTAGGGTTATCAAGTGTTAAAACAATTTTCCCTGTATAAAAAACCATGGATAACGACTTGCCACTTCCTTGTGTATGCCAAACCACACCAGCCTTTTTATCCCCACTAGGCTGTGATTTCACCTTTGGAAGTCCATAGGAAACAGGATCTTCCATTGCAATATTGAGTGGTTCCTCCTCCTTTGAAGCAAATCCAGTTGCCCTCAAAGTGGAATCAACCGCTTTATTAACCGCATAATACTGATGATAAGCAGCAATTTTTTTCACCGTCGAAATCGTTGTAAGCCCAGTCAGCGGATCTTCAGATTTAAATTTCTCAAATACAATAAAATGCCTGATTAAGTCGATAAGTGTTTCCTTATCCAGCATCCCATGGATCAGTGTCTCCAGTTCGCTCTCTAAATGTGACGCCAAAACTTTGCCATCCTTTGACTTCCAGGACATAAACCGAGAAAAACCAGAAGAAATCGTACCCGCCTTTGCCTCGAGACCATCAGAAATCACCACAAAGCCGTTAAAAGTAAATAAACTGGGGATAATCGCTTTATAAGTCTCAATCTGCTTAAAAGCCGATCTTACCGTTGTATTCTCATCAGCAGCATTCTTTAATTCAATGATCACAAGCGGAATCCCATTAACAAACAAAAGCACATCAGGGCGCTTATTATTACCATTCTCAACAATAGTAAACTGATTAACAACAAGAAAATCATTATTAAGTGGATCCTTAAAATCAATCAACCAAACCCTGTCTCCCCTGTCATCACCATCTACACGTTTTGAAACCGGAATACCTTCAGTTAAATACCTGTGAAATGATTCATTATTATTAAGTAACTCAGGAGAAGCAATCCGTTGAATTTCCTTTATTGCTTCCTCCAGTATATCGCTCGACAAATGTGAATTGATCTTCCTTAGCGCATTACGAAGGCGTTCTAATAATAAAACCTGCTCAAAAGTATCACGTTCAGGCGTTTCACTATCGCATGCTATATCAGGGCCATAGACGTATTGATAACCCAACATTTCAAGTTGTTCAATTGCTAATCGTTCTATATGATTCTCAGTCATTTTCAAATTAGTTTTCTTCAGGTTTCTTATATGTAATAGTATTCACATCAAAAAAATATATTTTCTTCTCAGTGAATTTCCTTTTTGCGACTTTGACTTTTTCTTCTGTGAAACTTGTTGCGGATATAAAAACATTTTCTATTTTAGACCTATTGACCTGCTCAAATATATGATTATCATTATCTGATAAAGCACTACCTAAAATTACAAAGTTGCCCGAAAGCCCACTAAGTTCATTATAGCATTTTTGTAGGTATTCATTTTTCTTTATCGCATCCAATTTATCTTCTGATTGAAATACACAAACTATTTCTTGTTCTTCATTATTAAGAATACTCTCCAATCTATCATAAAGGGCTTTATCAGCTTGTTGCGTAATTTTCTTTATGGATTCCCCATCTTTATAAATATGAAATGCACCGTGCAAAAAAAATAAATTTTGAGTTCTGCTATTTAAATCAAAAACGAATTCTTTCGCCCCTTGAAACAACTTTAATTGCGCGCCATCATCTACGTTCTTTAAAACCTGATTCTTCTTTTCTTCCTCCAAAATAAAATTTACAACTTGTAAAATTATTTTAGTTTTCCACTTCTTTTGATTAGACTTTGCATATTGTTTAATTATAGTAGTAAAAGTTGACTTGGTCACTTTGTCAATTGGAGTCTTTGTAGGGTTAATATCAGGGTTTATGGTAATACTTAATGAGCCATTCCGTATTTGTTTTATCTCATTGTAAACCTCATTATGTCTAATATTAAGATCTTCCTGAACAAACTTCAAAGATGGTTGTAACGAAAACGCAGTATTCAAACCAGTATCAAGAGATTTGTAATTTAACAACAGGAGATACAAAAATGAATCATAGTTTAAAGTAAAATAATTTGTAAATTGTTTTAAAAGAATAAATACGCCATCATTCTTTTCAGCATATATGTTCTTTATTTCTGATTTTACAATCTCATGCGTAGCTTGCATGAAATCCATTTTAACCTTATTGTTTATGTATTTTCTTAAAAAAATATTTTCCGGTTCAATATCCTTTTCTAATTCACCTATAAACTTTTCTAAATCAAAATCACATACCTTGACTAAGTTTGCTACATCTTTATAGATTCCATGATTGTTTTCAATCATTTTTTGAAAGATAGAAGAATAGCTTGTATCAATTCCTAAGCCTCTATTAAAACCATTGCCTAATAATAAATGATTTTCTTGTCCTTCTATTATTTCCAGGACTTCTTGATAACTTAATAATGATACGCCATCTATTTCCATCTCAATATTTTTATTTAATTCTTCACCCTTACCTCCCCACTCATCAATTTTGGCAACAAAGTATTCCTTAATGCTGTAAGAGTGCAGATTTGGGTTTGGTTTGATTTAATCTTTTTATAAAAAGGAGAAACAGCTTCTTCGAATTTCTCTAAAATATTTTTAGGTGGAATCTCTAAAGGCAAATTATTCAAAACCCCCGTTGTCATACTTGGGACAGCAGACCCGACGTTCATCGAAGCCAAATCTATATCACATAGGAAATGATAAATAAACTTTGCAATATTTGGAGCTTTCATTTCAGTGTAGAACATTGTATCTACAGTCCAAAAAGGCTCATTTTGGTATATGACATTGCCAAGCGTTCCTTTTCGGGGAATAAGAACTGACTCTTTACTATAAAGTGGCTTTTCTACATATCTCATTAAGCCTCCAGATCCATACATGGGAACTGGACCATCTAACAGTTTTTTATGATCTTTTCCATATTTCACAACAACCAAATCACTTAACTTCCCCAGTTCCCACCCCACCTTCCCTTCTTCCACAAACCACTGCCTAAACAGTGTTTCAGCTATCTTTTTAAAGGTGGCGTTTTGACTGCGCAACAAATCTATTTTATCGTCTAGGCTACTGAGGACGGAAGCTATAGCGGTCTGCTCTGGAATTGGGGGAAGAAGAATCTCGAAACTCCCTAATTGTTTTGCGTTTGCCCCTGGTTGTGCAGAACCTCCAGCAATTGCATCC
>DATJDF010000497.1:0-1689 GCA_035497555.1 Arachidicoccus sp.
TCTGGGGACAGCATAATCGTTCATATGGCAGTCTCATGAAAACCCAGACAGGAGACAATATCGTACAGGTGGATAAGTCCACTGATAATTGGATTGTAACCAATATGGATCAAAATCCTTACTGGACAAGACGGGTTTCATTGGCAGCAAACAGAAATGATGGCCCGCTCACCTGGGAAAACACACATTACCTCCAGAATGCGGCTTATGTACGTTTGAAGAATATCACAATAGACTATACGATGACCTCCAAATGGCTGCAAAAAATAGGTTGCAATGCAGCCAGGTTTTATGTAACCGCTGAGAACATCTGGACTTATTCACCGATGTTTAAGCATACCAAAATGTTTGATCCAGAAGTTCTGGAGTCTGGTGACACAGATTTTGCAGCCTCCACGGAATCCGGACTGGGCGGAACAGGTAATGGGTATTCCTATCCGATGTTAAAGAATGTAACATTTGGAGCTTCCATCAATTTTTAATTTAGAATAGATAAGAATATGAAAACGAATTATTTTTTCAAACTTACCGGGTGTCTTGTTTTAATGACAGTCATGTCCTGTTCTAAATTTATGGACAGGGATACTTATGATTCAATAAGCGCCAACAAATTCTTTGAAACAGAAACCGATTTAGAGCTCTATACAAATGGTTTCATCCAAGAGATGACACCGTCCGCCTCCACAATTGGGTATGGAGATATCAATGCGGATTACTGCGCTTTACAATTACCAAGCGATCTGGTTAGACCGGATGGTAATGTCTCGCCGGAGAACCAGAGTGGATGGTCTGAGGCTTCTTGGGCAGATTTAAGAAATATCAACTATTTTTTGGCAAATCTTCCAAAGATTAAAGGCAAAATCAGTGACGAACTCTATAATCATTACGAAGGCGTCGGCCGGTTCTGGCGTGGCCTGTTTTATTTTAATAAAGTCAAAACCTTTGGTGGAGTTCCCTATTACGATAAAGTCCTAAGCAACAGCGATGAGGAAGCACTGCTTAAGCCCAGAGATTCCCGCGAATTTGTGATGGACAAAGTACTCGAGGACCTTAAATTTGCTTCAGAGAACTGCCTGGGTACGGATAAATTTACCGGGGATGCCACAAAAATCAATAAATGGATCGCGGCGGCCTATACCTCAAGGGTTGCCCTTTTCGAAGGAACCTACCGGAAATACCACCCGGTGGATCCTTCAACAGGCAATAGCTGGGCGAACCGAGCAGCTGAAATTCAGAAATTTCTTAATGCTTCTGTAAATGCTGCCCAAATAGTTATAGCGTCCGGTTTATATCAACTGGCAACAGGAGATCCAAAGACGGTCTACCATAGCTTGTTTACCTCCGCGCAGCTAAATAAACAGGAAGTAATCTGGGGGCGTGTGTTCAACAAAGAACTGGCAACCTTACATGATTTAACCTGGATATACTTTTCACCAACCTATGGTAGCAGAGTTTCTATGACGAAGGCATTCGTAAATACTTATCTGATGTTAGATGGTACCCCCTTTACTTCGAAATTAAATTATAAGACGCAAACCTTCGGGCAGGAATTTGCAGGCAGGGATTACAGGTTGGCCCAGACCGTTATATCGCCGGAATATAAAATGACGCGTAATAATGTTAAGGCGCCATACGCCCCAAACTGGCTCGTCACGCGTACAGGATATCAACCGATTAAATTTTCATTGG
>DATJDF010000498.1:0-16605 GCA_035497555.1 Arachidicoccus sp.
TCCACTATAGTTCCAAAGGAAGTAGCGCATGTACATATAATAGACCTGATACCCAACAAAGAACTTAATATTATCGAGGAAATTTGGAGCTCGCTCATAATTTCCTTGCTGATCTTTTCCAATTCCCAGCCAGTTTGCGTAGAAATCTGTCTGATTTCGGTCGTGGCCAGTATTCCAAACGCGTGGGAATACCATCTGATCTTCTGAACTATATAAGAAACTGAATTTTTTGCCTGTTGGAATGTATTTTATCTTTCCATTACCGTCAACTCCCTTTTGGTATTGCGTAGCGCCATAATGGGGTGCAACCGGAGAAGCCGTGAACTTTTGACCATAAAGTAATGGGAAATCTCCATATTGGTCACGTCCTAAATAACCCACTAAACTCATTGGATTATCCACATTATACATATCAATTGATGGATTTGCAGTACTTCTGATCATCGTGGTCAGGTAGGAACTAAAACCAATTAATAAAAATACAATACTCCATATCCCGAGCTTAATATACTGCCAGTCTTTTTTCCTGGCAATCCGCAATCCAATAAAGAGGACAACTGCCAGACAAACAAAGAAGAAAATAAAACCGGAAAAGAGCGGCAAATTCAAAGAATTGACAAAGAAAATATCCAGATGGCCAGCCATTTTAATCGAAGCCTGGATAACACCAACCTGTACAAATCCTAGAATGATTATACTAATTACAAAGAAGATATAAGCACCACCATACAATTCCTTTTTCTGCGCATTTATTTTTTCTACCAAATAAACCAATACCGCAGCGATAAGCGCGCCAAATAAGACAAGCATGGCCACTGTAGAATCCATGGGTATATTGGCATCACTTGCAACGCTATTAGCACTTATTAAGGCTGCAATGAAGCCTAACCCACCGCCAATAAGTATTATCCGAATAAAATATTTTCTAATTAATTTGTAATTGAACAAATGTCTTTTGCGGAAATAAAAGATCATAACAACCGCCGGGATCGTTAATAAATTGAGTAAGTGTACACCTACTGCAAGGCCCATCATGAAGAAGATAAACACGATCCATTTATCTGCACCCGGCTCATCTGCTTTGTGTTCCCACTTAAGCATAGCCCAAAATACCAAAGCCGTAAAGAAGGCTGATAAGGCATATACTTCCCCTTCTACTGCACTGTACCAGAATGAATCGGAAAAGGTATAGGCCAGCGCACCAACTGTTCCTGCAAGCATGATCATGAATATCTCGTTGCCTTTCAGATCTGCAACCTGTCGGGTCCCCTGTACAATACGGCGCGCAAAATGGGTAATGGTCCAGAATAAAAATAAAATAGCAAATCCACTGGCCAACGCACTCATTACATTGACAGCTTTTGCAGCAGATTCCGGATGATCTCCAAATAATACAATAAAGAATCGTCCAATGAGTACAAATAAGGGTGCTCCTGGTGGATGGGGAATCTGAACTTTATAACAACTACTAACAAATTCGCCGCAGTCCCAGAAACTACCGCCGAGTTCAGTTGTCAAAATATACGTTGTACAGGCGATCAGGCAAACTACCCACCCTACAATGTTGTTCGATTTTTTAAAATTCATCTGAAATTTATTATGCTACAAAAAATAAATGGAGTTATAAATATAACCGTTTTTTGATTGAAAGCAAACCTAAGTCAAAGTATTGATATTACAAGTTAGCCAAATAAATATTTTTGTTAGAATTTTCGGCAGTAAACACCAATAATTCAGGGAGATACAGCCGTTTGAAACCATTTGTCCAGCCATTTCATTAAAATATCGACTTCTATAGATCATCACCAGATAGGGTTAAGGAAAAAAATTTTAAATCAGAACATGCCTTTTTTCAGGAAAAAAATGTACTTTTAATATCATTTTAATATCAAATTGAATATTATGGAAAAACTATTCAAACCCATGTCAGGCTTTCTTGCCCTGTTAATAGCGCTTGTTTTCTTTCTTGGCGGCATCCTGCTATTTATAAACGCGGACGAAAATGCCCTCCCTTTTATAGGCGGATTTCTCTGCCTGGCCGTATTTTTCTTTTTGATGAAGGGACTGATGATTATCAGCCCCAATCACTCACGGGTATTAAATTTCTTTGGTAAATATGTAGCATCAGTAAAAGAAAACGGTTTATTCTTTGTAAACCCACTCTACTCGACCCAAAAGATCAGCCTTCGATCCAACAACCTGCAAGGCCAGATTCTCAAAGTCAACGACAAAATGGGTAACCCGGTAGAAATCGGAGCGGTCATTGTCTGGCAGGTGGGTGATACCTATAAAGCCGCTTACGAGGTGCAAGACTATGAAGGTTATGTCAAAATTCAGAGCGAAGCTGCCGTCAGAATGCTGACCGGTAGCTTTGCTTACGATAATTTGGAGGACGAAAATGCCAGCATTACATTACGGGAAGGAGGTAATAAGGTAAATGAGATACTCGAAAAAGAATTAAGTGACCGCCTGGCTCCTGCCGGTATCCGCATAATTGAAGCCCGTATCAGTCATCTGGCCTACGCATCAGAAATAGCAGGTGCCATGCTACAACGCCAACAAGCAACAGCCATTGTAGCGGCAAGGGCTAAAATTGTTGAAGGCGCAGTCGGGATGGTTGAAATGGCCTTGCAACGCCTGTCCGAAAGAAACGTGGTTGAGCTTGACGATGAAAAGAAAGCGGCAATGGTCAGTAACTTAATGGTTGTGCTCTGTGGAGAGAAAGCTGCCTCACCCGTTGTTAATGCGGGGACACTTTATCAATAAAAAAAATAAATACTGTGTCGGATAAGAAAAATTTCGTTCTACGAATAGACAATCAGACCTATAAAGCACTTGAAAAATGGGCTGCAGATGAATTTCGTAGTGTTAATGGCCAAATAGAATACATTCTTTCCCGGGCACTAAAGGCACAATTTGGCAAAACGATGCCCGGGAAAGCAGTTCCAGATAGTTCAGCTGGTTCAAGTGGATCGGAGTCAAAATTGAAGGAGGAATAAATTTGTATAAGCCACATAATATAAGGTCTTACAATATTTATTTGTCAGGAATCATCTAACCCATAGGATCAAAGCAAAAATCAACAAATGCCTCTGTATTAATAATGCAGAGGCATTATTAATTTCGGTCCCGGTTAAACTCAGAAATCATTAAAATACTATTCAACGAACGGGTCATCTCTGAAGCAAGTCAACAGTTAAAATAATTCCAAGAAAGCGTTAAAAAATAGCTTATATCCTACATATTTAAGAAAATTTTGTATAAATAAATGCAAAATTATGAATATTTCTTATTCAAATATAAATATACCTTTGATATATAAATATCATTTATGCCAGACTAACATAAATCAATTGAAATAAATGTATGGGTTGGTCATGAAATATCTACTGCCTGTTAGCAGGGTTCTTCTAAGTCAAGATGAGTGATTTCTTATCTATCGAATAGAACAACAATCACAGGCATTATTCAAAATCTATTCGGGAACAAATAACATTAAAATGTATACAAAAAAAATCAAACTGCTGGTTTTTGTAATAATTGCTTTTATCAGTTCAGCATCTTTTGCACAAGAGCGGATAGTAACTGGTGTCGTGGAAGATGTCAGTACAAATGCGCCTTTGTCCAGTGCTGTAATAGGCGTAAACGGCACTCAAAATAAAGTGACGACAAACGCCATGGGGGAGTTTTCCATTAAAGTAAACCCAGAGGATTCGATTCTGAATGCTTCTTATATTGGATACTTGTCTACTAAGATTCAAATTAGCGGCAAAAATCACGTTGTTATCAAATTGGAGGCTTCCTCACAAAGCCTAAGTGATGTTGTCGTTATCGGATATGGAACTGTCAAGAAAAGAGATTTAACAGGTGCTGTTACTTCTGTTAAAGCGGAAGATATTGTCCTTACCCCAACCGCTAACGCCATGGATGCATTACAAGGGAAGGCTTCAGGTGTAGACATATTAAAATCGTCAGGTAGAGCCGGTGCTGGCGTTAATGTTGTGATCAGAGGTAACCGCTCTATATATGGAGACAATACACCGCTTTATATTATTGATGGAATCCCTGGTGATTACGCTAAATTAAACCCTAATGACATTGAATCGATAGATATTTTGAAAGATGCATCATCGACGGCCATATATGGTTCAGCTGGTTCCAACGGCGTGGTAATTATCACAACAAAGCAGGGAAAGAATGGAAGATCGGTTATTGATGCTGACGCTTACCTGGGATACAATGGATTTCCCAGGTATCCGCATGGTCTGGTTAAAGATGACTACCTTAAGCTGAAACGAGAAGCTTATAGAGGAGAAAAAGGGGATTATCCTGAATTCAATAATGATATTTTCGCCGATCCATCTCAATTAGCTGCTTACAACGCAGGACAGTGGGTTGATTGGGTTGGGCTTGTGCTCAGAGACGGCTTACAGCAAAATTACAGTGCTTCCATTAGGGGCGGGACTGAAAAGCTGAACACCTATTTCTCCTTAAACTACAATAACGAACAAGGGTTGATTAATAATGATAAAAACAAAAAATATACCGTCAGGGCGAATATTAATTATAAACTATCGAAGTATGTAAAAATCGGCACAAATATTCAACTTACCTATAATAATAATGATCAGGCCGCTCCAAATCTATTTGGCAATAGTCTAACCTTTCTGCCGCTTGGTCTCCCATATGACTCTTTGGGTAATATAAATCACGTGCCCGTTGATGGGATTACCAATCCCATGTCAGACCAGATTCCAAACCAGTATCAGAATAATACGCTAAATACGTATTTCTCTAACAATACGTTTATTGAATTGACCCCGTTCAAAGGATTTACCTATCGCAGCGTATTTGGCGCAGTATTAAACTCGGCCAGGAATGGAAGGTATTTTGGAACAGAATCTATCGCCAATCCAGAAGCAGGTTTTAGCCTTCCGGCGGCAGTGATAGACAACACACGGGGGTATAATTATAGATGGGAAAATATTGCAAACTATGAACTTAATCTTCGGGATGATCATCATTTTAATCTAACGGGGGTTACTTCATGGGCAGATAACCGCAGTGAAGACGCATATGAAGCTGGATCTGGTTTTGACTTGGACTCTTACTCATTTTACAACATGGGCGCCGCGACAAAGACAGCTGTAAGGTCTTCTTACACACAGAACCAGTCCTTATCCTTTGTTGGACGTATCAATTATAACTATAAAGGAAAATACCTATTGTCCTTATCCAATCGCTGGGACGGCGTTTCCAGGCTATCCGAGGGCCACAAATGGGCTTCCTTCCCGGCCGCAGCAATAGCATGGCGCATAAGTGACGAACCTTTTTTTCAATCAATTACAAATGTTGTATCAAGTCTTAAATTCAGGGTCGGTTATGGTGTTACAGGAAATTCTGGCGGTGTCGGCGCCTATGGAACACAAGGTGGAGGCTTTAATGCACCTAAACCAGTTGGTTTCGGTTTAAATACGGTTGGGCCAGCTTATATTCTGAATCAACAATTAGCCAATCAAGACCTGGGTTGGGAAAAGTCTTACAATACAAATATTGGCATGGACGCAGCATTCTTAAAAGGTAAAGTAGACCTCACAGTAGATTGGTATAATACGGATACAAAAGACCTCCTATTCCTTCGAAGCATGCCAGCATCTTTGGGCGGCTCCTGGGGATCTCCATTCTCCATGTGGCAAAATATCGGAGCCACTAACAGCAAGGGTCTGGAAGTCTTGCTAAATACCAGAAATATTGAAAATTCCAGGTTTTCCTGGATGACAACAGTCACTTTTGCGGCGAATAAAGAAAAAATCGTTAGCCTCCCGGGGGGTAAAAACCTTATCGCATCCGGCTTATTTATCGGACATCCGGTCAATACCTTTTACGACTATGAATATCTGGGTATCTGGCAAGAAAATCAATCAGATGAAGCCGCCAAATTCAATTCAAAACCAGGCGACATCAGATTGGCAACAGATGGAACTTTTAATGAGGATGGTACACATGCCTATGGTGCAAATGATAAACAAATCTTAGGGTCGGGTGTGCCAAAATGGACGGGAGGTCTTCAAAATACGTTTAAGTACGGCAATGTTGATTTGGTCTTATTAATTACTGGCAGGTGGGGACAAATGATCTCCAGTAACCTTATTACAAGATATGATCCCACCGCCGGTGTAGGCAATAGCCCGGATGACATTGACTACTGGACACCTGAAAATACCGGAGGTTACCTGCCACGCCCAGGGCTTCACGCTTCCGCGAGTGGTTACATTGGCTTTGATGCTCTGAAATATGTCGATGGTTCTTATCTAAAGCTTAGGAATGTGACGCTTGGATACACGTTTTCAAGTGCTGCAATCAAACGATTGACCATGCAGAAGTTAAGAATATATTTTACAGCAAATAATCCTTTTATACTCACCAAAAGTAAGCTACTGAAATATGAAGACCCCGAAACAAATGGATCGGACAATTTCCCATTAACTAAACAATTTGTGTTTGGATTGAATGCAACTTTCTAAATTCTGTCATTGAGTATAAAAGAAACAAATAATGAAACCGACAACAATGAAACGAAAATATATAATAATCACTTCGCTCTTTATCAGTTTATTTATGGGCGCTTGTTCTTTAAAAGAGATTAACCCATCAGGTGTCACAACTGATAAGATCGCCTCGACCAAAAGCGGATTTAATAAAATTATAAATACTTGTTACTTTGATCTTCCCAGATATTTTTATGGCCGTAATTTACTTCTAATCACTGAAGCAGGAACAGATCTTTGGACCGCTGATCAAAATTCCAATAACAACCAGAACTATATGAAATATGCCTCTGGAGGGGCCCTGTCTATTGATATGGCCAAGGATTTTTGGAACGGCGCATATGACGCTATCAATTATTGTAATATGGCAATAGGCCGTGCGGACCAGGTAAAGGATTTTAGTAACGAGCAGGAAAAAAATGAAACGGTAGCTCAGGCTCATTTTTTGAGGGCCTTATATTACTTCCATCTCGTAGAGCAGTTCGGCCCCTGCCCCCTGACATTAGAAGAAACAAATACCGCAAATACTGAATCTACACGTACCGCCCCTTTAGATATTTATGAGAAGGCAATTCTGCCTGATTTGCGCTTTGCCGTTGCTAATTTGCCGTTAACAGCTCCAGACGCGGGAAGGCCAACAAAAAAAGCCGCTATAGGGCTTTTAGCGAAAGCATGTTTACAAACTAAAGAGTACAACACTGAAAAATATCTGAAAGAAGCACTAGATGCTGCAAATATGCTGCTCAAAAATCCAGGGACATATGGTGCAACATTATATACTAATTTTTCCGACAATTTTAATGCAGAGAATAATAAAAACAATTTAGAGGCGCTATATCAAATTCCATTTTCACAGGATTACGGTTCTACCAATGTCTATGATCATAACAATGATTTTAAGCGCTTTTATTGTGCAGTAACTGGTTTTGGCGCTATTATTTCAGCAGGATTCCAATTAGAGGTAGGTAGGTGGTCAGGCGGTAATTTTATGCCTTCAAAATATCTATTAGATGCATTTAAAAACCCGGACGGGACCTTAGACCCAAGATACTTTCTATCCTTCCAAACACAATGGACAGCAAATACGGACTATAAATGGACAGCAGATGCGATCACGCAATTTGACAGAGCGAGCGGGATAACGCCTGGTAGTGAGCTATCTAGCGGCGACAAGGCCATTAGGGTGGTCAGGCCTGAAGAAAGTGACTACCTTAGTGGCAGAAGCGATAAATTGTCTCAAAAATATCTTTGGATTGACTTGGACGACATCTATGGAAGTGACATGAAAGTTAAAATGAAGTATACCCGTGTGAATCAGCAACCGGGAACTGTAGATAATCCTTTTCTGCGTTTTTATCCTTCTTTGACAAAGTTCAATTCCGGCTACCTGATTAGTCCCAAATCCAACAAATACACAAGTGATGCATTTGCAACGGTAATGCGGTTGGGGGAAGTTTATTTGATTGCAGCAGAGGCCGAATTCTATTTAAACGGGCCTGATGCTGCCTCGGCTTCATTTATAAATAAATTACGCGACAGAGTGCACGCAGAGCATATTAACGCTGGAGATATCTCTTTACAATTCTTACTCGATGAAAGAGCCAGGGAATTATGTGGGGAATATACCAGGTGGTACGATTTAAAAAGAATGGGAAAGGCGAACAAAACCTACCTGATGAAAACCAATCCGGATGTCGGCCAGTATTTTAAGGATGGTGTTAATGGTCTAAGACCGATTCCTCAAGGTCAGATAGATGCAATTTCCAATCCCGATGGCTATCAGAATCCGGGATATTAATTAGCATTTATGAACTGAATCCTAATTTAGATTTTGTCTCACCTATGAGCCGATTAGTGGGTGAGACAATTTTTCTATCGAGGAATTACTATCTCATTTTTAATTCGATACGGGAGTTATTCATTGTGGATGACGGCAGGTCCGGGTTTTGATGGCAGTATTAATTGCAATAAGCATCCAAAAAGAATAACCAGCAGGCAACCTATTGCATTGAGCCATAAAAATGAAACGATCTCCATATTATAAACGAGTATGATTATCCCTTCCGTTAAAAGTGCCGACCAGAATACAGCTGCACCCTTGACTTTCTTAAAGAAAAATGCAACTAAGAATATTCCGAGAATCGTTCCGTAAAATAGTGAGCCCAAGATGTTTACAGCTTCTATCAAACTACCAAGCTTGTTGGCGAACTGCGCAATAATTATACAGAATATTCCCCAGAATAGCGTAAACCATCTGGAGGCCTTCAGATAGTGCTTCTCTGAAGCAATCGGCATGATAGATCGTTTATAAATATCAATGACCGTGGTTGAAGCAAGGGAATTAAGCGCCGCTGCAATTGAGCCCCATGCAGCCAGGAAAATAATGGCAATTAATAGACCCACAAGGCCCTTAGGCAGAAAATGGATGACAAAATTCAGAAAAATATAATTGGTATCATTCGTATCTGCACTACTATCGGAAGCCTTAATAACCGTTTTTGTTTTTTCCCGGATCTCAAGCGATTGCGTCTCAAGATGGCTTAGCCGTTCTCTGGTTTTTATTACGTCATTTTTATTATTCTCTCCATGTAATTCGTTAACTAGTTCCATTGTCGCAGCGCGCTTAAGCGTGCTGATAGAATCAAACCTCGATTGTAGTTGCTGTATCTCACCTTTGTAAGCTGTATTCTCTACTTTTTTGAGCTGCACTTCATTAAAGGATAAGGGCGCAGGCATAAACTGGTAAAAAGCAAATAATAAGGCACCTATCAATAAAATCAGAAATTGCATTGGCACCTTGACGAGTCCATTGAGTAGCAATCCCATACGACTCTCCTTTATAGATCTGGCTGTAAGATATCTACCTACCTGGCTCTGATCTGTCCCAAAATAAGAAAGGGCCAGGAAGAACCCTCCTATCAAACCACTCCATAAATTGTATTTATCGTCCCAGAAGCTTTTGTCTCCGATATTAGTTGGCGTTGTGATGACATTTAGTTTACCTGACTTTCCCGCAATGTGCAGGGCATCCGAAAAACCTATTCCTTCCGGCAGTAAATGAACGATCATATAACCCGCAAGGAACATACCGGCAATAATGATAAACAACTGCAGTTTCTGCGTATGGGCGACAGCTTTTGTACCCCCAAGTACCGTATATATAATTAAAAATCCCCCCATGAAAATATTGGTCCAATAAATATTCCAACCTAATAGGGAGGAAACAATAATGGCCGGCGCGTAAATACTGATACCTGTTGACATGCCTCGCTGTAGTAGAAACAGAAAGGCTGTTAGTGATCTTGTCTTCAGATCAAAACGATTCTCCAGAAATTGATAAGCTGTATACACCTTAAGTCGGTGAAACAGGGGCACAAAGGCAATACAAATAACGATCATAGCGATCGGCAAGCCAAAATAATACTGAACAAATCGCATTCCATCTGTAAATGCTTGTCCTGGTGCGGAAAGAAATGTGACCGCACTCGCCTGTGTTCCAATTATAGAGAACAAAATCAGGTACCAGGGCATGGATTTGTTATCGAGGAAATAACTGTCCATATTGCGCTGGCCCTTACTCTTGTAAACACCATATGCGATGATTACAAAAAAAGTAATACACATTATAAGCCAATCTACATTACTCATGCGTAATTATGGGTAAATAGATAAAAAAATAAAATCAGCAACCCAAGGACAATTAATACAAGTAGATACCAACTACGCCACCTTCTAAAAAAGGGGGGGCGTTCTTGGTTTGATATTTCTTCTTGCTCCTTAATTTCCATACTAATTAATGATATATAAAAGAATATTATTCGGGTTTAGAAATCAGATTTACAAATAACCGAAAGGCACCTGGTATACCCGCGGGTAGCTCACGGAAAAAATCAAGGCAACTATAGACATATTTACCTTTCCCGTAATTACAAATCAGTGTAGAACCGTCCAACGGTGAACTATCTACGTCGTGCATCTCAAAAAGTCGCTGGTAATGGCTGTCTGCATGTTGGGTAAAATATAGTCCTCGTTCCTGGATCCAGCCTTCAAAATCGCTGTTTGCGATTTTATTAGGATACTGCATAGCTGGGTTATCAGGCAATAAAAATTTCACCTTTGCATCTTCCTCTGTTACCCTGTCTGAAGTAATATCAAATGGATAGGGGCCTGGCTGATTTGTGACAAGACGGCCATTCTTATTATATTGGACGAGTAATACGCCGCCATTTTTTACATATTCTAATAATTTCGGTTGCAGCGGTTTGAGTAATTCATTAATATTATAGGCCCTAATTCCTGTAATAATGGCATCAAAATGACTTAACACCTCTTGGCTAATCGCAGCAGATTTTATAATAGTTACATGATAACCCAGTGCCGTTAGCGCTTCTGGAATTAAATCACCCGCTCCTTCTACGTAGCCAATTTCCTTCCCATTTGTTTTTAGATCCATGGCAACTAGCCGTACCACAGCTTTCGGGAAAAGCGTTATGGTAGGTATATGGCTGTGCTGAATCACTTCTATCCCACGTGCGTAAGTTTTACCCTCTACTATTGCGGTAACCTGTGCATCAAATCCCGCCGAGCTGTCGAAACCTTCCTTTAAATGAACTTTAAAGCGGGCATTCCATTCATCTCCTTTCTTAGCCAATTGGAAAGGTATATCATTTTCAATTACCTCAAACTGAGGGGGAACATCCAGGTGCAGTTTACCAACAATATCATCATGAAAACCTTTTACCTGAACTAATATACTTTTCTCTGCCTGTTCCTTGCTCAAAAGGTAAATCTTTTGTGTTAAATTAACGACCACCGGTGGCGCCACAACTAATGGTTGATAAAGCTCTCCTTCAACGTCCTCTGTATGCTTATATTGGACCGGCAATAGAAGAGGAAGGGTCACACCCGACACATCAATATCCAGCCCAACCTGGTAAGGTGGAGGATTCATGGGCATTCCAACCAGAATTGGATCTGGAACATTATAATAGCCGGTAGGATGTGATTGTAATAACCAGTAAGGTTGCGTAATGGAGGCAGTATCACTGATTATTAATGATTGCTCAACAGTGCTTTCAATTCCTTTTTTTAAAGGCTGATTTACCTCCTCATTTCTTTGTCCAAGATTTACACGCCGCAACGCTATCTTCATATCTGAGCGGTTAACAAGGCGAATATGAACCGGAACAGTCTCTCCTGGAACGCATACAGCACTTTTGATTGTAGCGTCTGCAAAAAGACCCAGGCAGGAAACAATGAGTTGTTTTGTTTCAGTTAACTTTTGATCCTTCCAATGACCTGCAGGTAATGCATGGATGGCTTGATATATTCTTAATAATGCAGGTACGGATTTTTCCGGCTGGTCCATTTTGAATTGCGTTATTGCTGCTTGCACCATCGGTCCAATTGCGTTGCCTCCCTTAATACGGGTCCAATCCGTGTTTACACCGTCTAATAATGACTGTTTGGGTGCGTCACCTGCAATGGTTGTGAAATATTCAAAACTCTGTGTTCTCGATGGCGCAGATCCAAATCCCTGGCTTTTATGCATGCTGCGGCTTTCAGCTGCGATTTCACCATAACTCTTTCCAAGAAGTGGATTATAATCCCCGATTTCCACATGAAACTGATCAGGTGCTGTGGTATTATGCTGTCCAAAATTAAAGGTATTCCATAGCAGTCTCTTCGCTTGCCAGGGCTTTACAAATTTCAACTGCTGTGGATACTGTTTAGGATCAGCAGCCGCCTTAAAAGCTTCATGTGCTAAAATGGCAGAAGTCCAGTGATGTCCATGACCCGCGCGGCGGTCTTCCGGAAATCTGCAAATGAGGATATCCGGCTGAAATTTACGAATAGCCCATACCACATCGCCCAAGATCCGGTCATGATCCCAGAATTTGAGCGTTTCTTTAGCGCTTTTTGAAAAGCCGAAATCATTGGCAGTCGTAAAAAATTGGGTTGCACCGTCGATTCTTCTCGCAGCCAGTAATTCATGGGTGCGTATTAGCCCAAGTTCGGATCCCTGTTCATTACCGACCAGGTTTTGCCCTCCATCGCCCCTCGTACAGGAGAGATATGCAGTCTGATATTGTTTGCCATTGGATAAATATGCCAGAAGTCTGGTGTTCTCATCATCGGGATGCGCCGCGATATATAGCACACTGCCTAATACATCCAGTTTCTCTAAATGAGCCTTTATCTGAGCAGCATTCCATTGCACGGGTTGTCCTTTTGCAAATACGCCTAAACAGGAAAGAAAGACCAATAAACTAAACTTTCTCATTGAAATTATGCATCTAATGGTGGAAAATCCCCGCTTTTAAAAAAAGAGGGTCATGATTCGCGGGTTAAATTAGTGATTATTAATGGAATTTCGCTTAATCACATTCATAAAATAAATCACAAATATCGATTAGGATCATCCGCCAACAGGCACCTGGAGAAAAAATGCCGATGATGAAAACTATATTATTGCCCCTAACTTTCCAATATCAAATGCCTGATTCGAGAATTCTTAAATTTTGGTTATAGAGGTTTTGGCAAGGATTAAAAATTATATGCAACCAAAACGACCCATTAGGTAAGGATTTTGGCTGGATTTGATTTTAATAATCCGTTGAAGAAGTCAACTTTGCTTCAGAACCGGGTCAATGAATATCTCTAGACCCTCGAATTAGCAATTAGAGAACGCCAATCATTAAAAACTTAAAGAAGAAATGTTGACCTCTTCATATATATCCTTCAGTCAAATTAAAATGCCCAATACCAATACTTATTTGCCGTGTTGGCTTACTCCCTTTGGGAACTTATCTGCGATCAAATTCAGTTGCAGATTATGTTCTAGATAGGCTTTTAGGCCATCTAAAACTGTTGTGAATCCACCCGTATTATCTTTTATTGCTTCAATGAGTTCATCGCCTGTTTTATTAAAGCCAAAGTTCTTAATAATAACATAGGTGCTGTCATCAGATAGCGCATTAAATTCAAAAGTAATAGTTGTGGCCGGGTCGCCCCACTCGACTGTAATGCCTTTGTTCAGGATAATGTCCCTTACTAAGACGTTGATTGAAATTCCGTACATCTCCCATTCCCAGACAATCTGTTTGCCGGTTTCCAGCTTACCGCTTGACTTAGTGAACCAGAAATTCGTTGTAATTGCAGGATCAATAAACGCCTGAAATACTGTTGGCGCAGGTTTTCTGATCAGCATCTGGGTTTCTACAGTGGGTATTTTATCTGCTTGCATTTGACAGTTTTTAATAATTATTTTAATTGGAAAAATAGCAGAGATACAATTATATCAAGAACTCCATTTTCACCATGCCGCTTTTAGGATATCAAATATGCAATTTACTGCAAATTTTGATAATTCGATGATCCCAGCAAAACTAACAGCTTAATACCACCCCGGCAGCTTTACCTTACACTTCGACAAATTTTTGATTATTCTTTAAACTCCGGGCTTAGATAGGAAGAAATTTTATTGCACATTTCCACTTGCGAATACAGTGTATTGCAAATTAGATTGGAATTCAATTTTCCATACTTATTGGCAGCGGCATTTGATAACTGCATTTCCGCACGCATGACAGACAAGCATAAATCCCAAAAGGCATAAAATCTTACTGAATTACCCATTTTAATTGGGTTGCGTTTGTTCGTTTATAATTTCGACTAAATCTGCTGCTCAGATTGCAAAATATTGCCCGAATCCAATATCAACAGCGATTTTTTTTAAGTCCTTTCGAAACCACTCGCAATCACCCATCCAAAACCGTGTACCTATTTTCACAAATTATGTAACAGTTCATTAAAATCTTAATAACTTTGCGTATGAATATCGAACACCATAATTCATTAGCGACCAAGCAGAAAGCACTGACTATTAATCTTAACCCAAGTATCTACGGCTCCTTCGCGGAAATAGGTGCGGGCCAGGATGTAGCTGCCAATTTTTTTAAGGCCGGCGGAGCTTCAGGCACGATTGCCAAGACCATGTCGGCCTACGACATGATCTATTCTGACTCTATTTATGGAGTGCAGAATGACAAAAGATACGTATCTGAGGCCAGACTGTTATCTATGATTGATCATGAATTTAAATTATTATTAGAACGCCTTAATACGCAAAGGGGAGAAACAGCTACTTTCTTTGCTTTTGCTGATACCATTGCAGCTTTAAATTATCAAAAATCAAATGACGCGCATGGATGGATGGGGTTACGCTTCCAGCTGACACCCAAAGGCGCGCACAATGATGTCGTTTTACATGTAAAATTGCTGGATAATGACAACAATATGCAGCAACAAGCCGTAGGAATATTGGGCGTAAACCTAATGTATGCCTGTTATAATTATACGAATCCGGTGATTTTTATGCAATCGCTGATGGATGATCTATCAAGAGACAGAATCCAGATTGACATGATACGGTTTGAAGGTCCAAACTTTTCAAATGTTGACAATAGACTGATGAGTCTGCACCTGGTTAAGTTTGGATTTTCAGATGTGGCCGTTTTTGGGTCTGACGGCAAAAACCTGCCTCCATCTGAAGCTTTATATAAAAAGCATATTGTGATGGTCAGGGGCCGTTTCCGGCCTGTCGTAAATGTACACATGGATATGCTGAACAATGGTGTTAAACAATTTCTGGAAGATCCGAAAATTGATCCGGCCAGGTTATTGGTGATAACGGAACTTACCCTACAGGGACTAAAAGACCGTAATGCGGGGGATACAGGAGAAATTGACGAAAAAGATTTTCTTGATCGGGTAGATATACTATGTGCACTTGGCCAGACGGTCATGATCTCCAATTACCACGAATACTATAAGCTGGTGGCGTATCTTTCAAAAATCACCAAATTGCAAATGGGGATTGTATTAGGATATCCTAACCTGGAATATATTTTTGGAGAGGAACATTATCTGGATCTACCTGGCGGTATTCTAGAGTCGTTTGCAACCTTATTTAGCCGTAAAGTAAAGCTCTTCATATACCCAACGCTCAATGCAGGGGTTATACAGAATTGCCTACACTTCTACCCTCCTGCTCACCTCATAGACCTATTCCGCTATTTAATCGCCAATAATAAAATCGAAGATATCAGGCATTATAATGAACCGAATTTAAGAATCAAGACAGATCAGGTCCTGGATATGATAAAACAAAATGAACCCGGTTGGGAAGAGTTGGTACCATCGGAGGTGGCAGCTATGATCAAAGAGCGGTGCCTGTTCGGATTTCCATGCGATGTCATGCCAGACGATAAGACACTGACTCAATAAAACAAGGGTCTGAGGAGGTGATTTTGAAACGGTCCATCATGGCATATTATGCGTTCCACATGAGCTCTTGATTTCTTTAATTGATTGCGAAAATCCGGTCACAAATTCTAAGTATATATACAACCGAATACATGCTACTTGGCTTACCATTAATTATTACTCGCCAAAAGTCACTTAAAAATGCCACATTTGGCGAGTAATAATTTTATTTTTGAGGATTAGGGCGATCTTCTTTTTGGTTACAACGGCACCAGTTTTACAACCCACCTTGATTGATCTCTAACTCATGTCCGGATTTTTACAACATTTAGCTAATTATAAAGCGATAAATGATTAAACATTAATTGGAAGGCAAGAAGCATACATATTACTTTCTTAATTAAAAGGGAACCAATCAGCCTCTTTTGTCTCGATATATGGAAGAACGAGAGTTGAAAAGACTTTCCTGATTCGCCATGCGTTCAATAATCAATTTGAATTTCAAGTAACAGGTATTGCCAACAGCAATACTGCTCAACAATTGCTAAACTTTAATATTGCCATAAAAAAATACGACCCCTCGGCAGAACCTCATCCTATACCTAAAAATTGGCTAGAAGCATTTCAGCAACTAGTTAATTTACCAGAGAAAAACAAAAGTCAAAAAAATTGTGTTCCTTGATGAACTACCATGGTTAGATACTGCAAGGTCAGGAATTATTCAGGCGCTGGAACATTTTTGGAATGCCTGGGCCAGCGCGAGAAATGATATCATTATAGTAGTATGTGG
>DATJDF010000499.1:0-3637 GCA_035497555.1 Arachidicoccus sp.
TGTATTTTTTCTATGATTCTAAATTCAGTTTATGCTGGCAAATAAAAGGAGAGAAAAAATTTTTGAGCTAATCAAGGAAGATGGTTCTGCTAAAGTGATTGATTTGGCCAAAATATTTAAAGTAACTGAAGTAACAATTCGTCAGGATCTGGAAAAATTGGCGATGGATGGTTTGGTCATTAAAGAGCATGGTGGAGCATTTTTGAAAAATATCGAAGACCAGGTGCAGTCCTTCTCTTTGAGTCACAGAGCTAACATTGAAAAGAAACAATTAATTGCCAGAGCGGCAATTAAGTATATTCAAAATGGTGACAGTATTATTTTGGACTCCGGATCAACAGCAACTGAAATAGCGAAACTTTTGAAGGGATTCAGCGATATAACAGTCATTACAAATGCACTGAATATTGCCGTTATTTTGGGTGCCAATCCAGGCATTGAGCTAATAGTTACCGGCGGTGAGTTTAAACCCCCAACACTTTCGCTGACAGGACAAAAAGCTGCGGACTTCTTTAAAGGTATTAATGTCCGAAAATTGTTTTTAGCGACATCAGGTATATCACTTAAGGCCGGATTGACCTATCCAAGTATTAGTGACCTTGTCGTTAAAAAAGCAATGATTGACGCAGCTGATATTACCTATTTAGTGGCAGATTCAAGTAAAATCGGTAAAAGTGATTTCGCTAGCCTGGGGGCTTTGTCACTGATAGATTATATACTTACCGATAATGGTATTGAAGAGAAGTATAAGCAAATTTTTAAGGATAATGATATTGAATTAATAGTTGCGGAATAGCAGTATTTAAATCATATTCATTTAAAAAAAATGAACTCATATTCTATTGTGGGTTAGGGCTTTGTGTGCCTTCAAGGACCCCATAAAAATATAAATTGTTAATAAATTAAACGATCAGAATGTCAACAATTAAAGCTACATCATTAGGTGTCATTATAGGCAACCGTGATTTTTTCCCGGACAAATTAGTGGCTGAGGCTAGAAAGGAAATCATTTCTTTGTTTGAGAAATTAAAAATTAACCCGGTAATGCTTGATGAGGCCGACTCCAAATTAGGAGGAGTAGAAACCTTTGCTGAATCCAAAAAATGTGCTGCTTTATTTAGAAAGCGTGCTGATGATATAATTGGTATTTTGGTAGTTTTGCCAAATTTTGGTGATGAAAAAGGTGTCGCAGAAACGCTGAAACTAGCTGGACTCAATGTGCCGGTTCTGGTACAGGCTTTTCCGGACAAACTGGATAAAATGGATGTTGTCAATAGACGCGACGCATGGTGTGGCAAAATCTCAGTTTGCAACAATTTATATCAATATGGAATTAAATACTCGCTTACATCCAAACATGTGATGTCCCTTGATGATGTATTGTTTAGGCAAGATCTTTTGGATTTTATTTCCGTCTGCAAAGTCGTTGGAGGATTAAGGAAAGTACGTATTGGAGCGGTTGGGGCCCGGCCTTCTGCTTTTAATACTGTGCGGTATAGTGAGAAACTGTTACAACGTAATGGTATATCCGTAACTACAGTCGATCTTTCAGAGATTTTAGGTAATGCAAATAAGCTTACTGAAAACGATCAATCGGTGAAAGATACACTTGAAAAAATTCATGCTTATACGCCTACCGGCAAAACTCCGAATGAAAAACTTGTTCAGATAGCAAAGCTTGATGTTGTATTGGAAGAGTTTATACAATTAAATGAGCTCGACTGCACAGCTATTCAGTGCTGGACCTCGCTTCAACAGAACTTTGGATGTAATGTTTGTACAAGTATGAGTATGCTGAGTGAAAATATGCTACCAAGTGCATGTGAGGTGGATGTCACGGGCACTTTGACCATGTATGCAATGCAACTTGCAAGCGGAACCCCAAGCGCTCTGGTTGATTGGAACAATAATTATGCAGATGACGATTCTAAATGCGTTTTGTTTCATTGTGGTAACTGGGCTAAATCATTTCTTCCGGATATTTCCATGAGTACAGCGCCTATACTGGGAACTACTGTGGGAACTGAAAATACCTATGGGGCCCTTGATGGCCGGACACCGGCAATGCCTCTTACTTTCGGTCGTATTAGTACTGATGATTTTAATGGGACTATAAAGGCCTACGTAGGCGAGGGAGCGCTCACCGACGATGCATTAAACACCTTTGGCAATCGCGCTGTTGCTCAAATAGATGACATGCAGGGCTTGATGAAATATGTATGTAAAAATGGATTTGAACATCATGTTGTAATGAACGCCAGTAAAACCGGTGGGGTGTTGAAAGAGGCTTTCGAGAATTACTTAGGCTGGGAAACCTATTTCCATGAATGAGGCTGCTGTAGTCAATTTAGCTGTCAAAAACCTGAATCATAATTTGTGCTTTTAGATAGCTGACCCACTGGTTATTTTTTTCTAAAGAGATGAAATTGTAAAAATGAAGAGCAAATTTCTTAAACAAAGGTCAATTGAGTATCGTAAAAAGATATTGAAATATATTGTCAAGGCAAAGGCAGGACATACGGGGGGGAGTCTATCCTGTACTGATATTTTGAATGTTTTGTATAATGAAATAATGAATGTTTCGCCGGAGAATTTTTCATCTCCCGATAGGGACCGTTATATTCAAAGTAAAGGTCATTGTGTAGAAGCGCTTTTTGTTGTTCTGGCCGACAAAGGATTTTTCCCTGAGGTGGATTTGAATACTTTATGCCAATACAAATCTAATTATATTGGTCATCCAACAAGAAAGGTAAACGGGGTCGAGCAAAATACCGGCGCTTTGGGTCATGGGTTACCTATTGCAACCGGCACAGCCCTGGCGGCAAAGTTGGACAAGAAGGATTTTAAAGTTTATACGCTGCTTGGTGACGGTGAAATGCCAGAAGGTAGTAATTGGGAAGCGGCTTTAAGCGCTGCGCATTACAAACTGGATAATCTTTGTGCAATTGTGGATAAAAACGGATTACAAATAACGGCGCCTACAAACGAAGTATGTAGTACCGATCCTTTAGACAAGAAATGGGAGTCATTTGGATGGGCGGTAAGAGAAGTTGATGGGAATGATGTGGATGCACTTAAAGAGGTTTTGCATTCTCTTCCTTTTGAGGTGGGAAAACCAAGTGTTGTAATTGCGCATACTACCAAAGGAAAGGGCGTAAGTTATATGGAGAACCAGTTAAATTGGCATCACCGTGTTCCCTCAACGGATGAGTATAATCTGGCAATAAGTGAATTAGAATCAGCTGAATTATTAATAAATTAAATATTTAGAGGATAGCTAATATTTAAATCAATTAGACTTATGGATGACATTATAAATAAATTACCCTTTAAGGCCAATCTGGAGGTTTATTCTGAAACCTTACAATCGCTTGCTGAAAATGATCGCGCTATAATCGCGGTGACTAGTGATAGCCGGGGTTCGGGTAAATTGATCCCTTTCGGGAAGAAATTCCCCGACCAAATTGTTGAAGTAGGCATTGCGGAGCAAAATCTTATAGGTGTTGCTGCCGGACTTGCTTCCTGCGGTAAAAAGGTTTTTGCGACTTCTCCAGCATGCTTTCTAACCGCAAGGGCATTGGAACAGATTAAAAATGATGTTGCCTATAGCGATAACCCGGTAAATATTGTAGGCATA
>DATJDF010000500.1:0-1984 GCA_035497555.1 Arachidicoccus sp.
AATTATTTATACTCGGGCGTGTATAAAGTGCTGCTTTGAATTTCAATGTCAGGTTTTCCCTGGTAACGAAATGTCCAAAGCTCATAAAAAACAGTGAAGAGTAAAGCCATGAAACCAATTACCTGAACATAAAATAAGAATCTGGAAGAAGAAACCTTATTATAGGTATAATCCATATTTTTCATTTTCTCCAATTCCTGATTAAATTCATGATTCTCCTGACTCATAACTATCTATTTAAATTTACTTTGCAAATGTAAGTATAGAAGGCATAATTCGCAATATTATTTGCTAAAATCTTCAAACTTTTTTTTCTTAAAAACAAAATATTGAAGGACAAGCGATTTATTCAAAACCCCTGATAATGCCTTCATTGGACGTCTTTTCTTAGTAATCACCTCTTTGTTGTTCGAAGACCAATGGTAATAAGCCATATGGGCATTCCAAATAGCCCGGACGGAAGTTAGATCCCTGGATAGTAGGCATTTAACCGCGAAAACACCATCCAAAACGAGTCGTAATGGTATTTTCCACCATTTCTCATTGCGTGGGAGGTTGCGGGATAACATCATTAAATTATTCCGGAAATTCAAAAAAGTCTTCCGGTGCCCCTTGGGTAGCGTACCGCCACCAACATGATAAACCGTTGATGCAGTACAACAGGCAATTTTATAGCCGGCATTTTGTGTACGCCAACAAAAATCAATTTCTTCCTGGTGCGCAAAAAAAGCACCATATAACCCGCCAACTTCATTATAAACACTTGCTTTTACGAACATGGCCGCACCTGTTGCCCAAAATACAGTATTGGAATCCTTGTACTGCCCGCTATCCTTTTCTAACTGATCAAATACCCGGCCCCTTGCAAATGGATAACCCAAAAAGTCAATCCATCCGCCGGCAGCACCTGCATATTCAAATTCATTTTTATGATGATAGGATAAAATTTTAGGTTGACAAACTGCAACTTTGGTATCCATCTCCATCATTTCAATAACAGGTTCGATCCATCCAGGTTGCACTTCTACATCAGAATTCAATAAAACAAAATAACCTGCATCAACTCCTTTAAGTGCCTGATTATATCCCTCTGCAAATCCGAAGTTTTGCTTTAATGTAATCAGCTCCAAAGACGGATAATTACTTTCCAAAAAAGCCACCGAATCATCTGTAGAATTGTTATCTGCAACAATTACTTTGAATTTGGTATAAGTTGAGGCAAGAACAGATGGCAGAAATTTCTCCAAAAAATTTCTGCCATTGTAATTTAATATAACCACAGCAACAAGGGGATGATCCATAATGACCGTTTTCAATTGCGAATCTATTGATTTTCGTGGGATATTTGGGAATAATGATTGATTATTGACATTACTACAATAAAATTATTGGCTTACCATGTTTAAGGGTAAGGGTATAAGCAACTCCTCATAAGCCAGAATTCCAATTATTAAATGCATGCTCAGTTCCAAATTTGTTCTATTTGGAATAGCGGCTTCGCTTATTAATTAATGGCATTCGTATCTCACCCCTCTTTTCTGTAAATTAATCCTTTCCTCTAATTTCATAAATAAATTGGAATTCTAAATAATGGCTTTACCATGCCTATAATCCAATTCTTTTCATTACCATGTCCCGGCAAGTCATTTCAGCACAAAGCTGTCTAATGCCTATGCCAATTGTCTCTGGTGGAAAGTAATGAGGTGGAAAATATTTTAAAAAAGTGCTTTCAATTAACTTGCTTCGGGATCTCCCCGCCATATTTTCGATAAGTTCATATCTCTGTCAAGTAATACAGGAAATTAAAATGCAAGCGGAAGAACCTGCTTATACATTTTTTTGGAAAAATGAGTCATAGCATTTTATGCTGTTATTTTCTCTTTGTGAGCAATTACAAAAAATGCCAAAAATAGAATGCATAAAAAAACCTCAATTAAGTTAATAATCAAGGTTTTACGAAGTGACCCGGATTGGATTCGAACCA
>DATJDF010000501.1:0-2106 GCA_035497555.1 Arachidicoccus sp.
GAATGTGGGCGTAGATGTCGTTGCACTGGATAGCTCACATGGTCATAGTGCAGGTGTTATAAATGCACTTAAAGGCTTAAAAAAGAATTTCAAGGATTTACAGGTAATAGCTGGCAATATCGCCACTTTCGAAGGCGCCAAAGCCTTAGCTGATGCAGGTGCAGATGCAGTTAAAGTGGGGATCGGCCCCGGATCTATCTGTACGACAAGGATTGTTGCCGGTGCCGGTGTTCCACAACTATCTGCCATTATGGATGCGGCGGCTGCTCTAAAAAGGCGCGGAATACCTGTTATCGCAGATGGAGGCATCAGATATACAGGGGATATGGTAAAAGCTTTATCAGCCGGTGCTCAAGCCGTCATGATGGGTAGTGTCTTTGCGGGCGTTGAAGAAAGCCCGGGAGAAACCATTATCTATGAAGGCCGTAAATTTAAACAATACCGTGGAATGGGTAGTATTGGTGCCATGCAGCAGGGGAGCAGTGATCGTTACTTCCAGGAAGGGGAGATCGATGCCAAGAAACTGGTACCAGAAGGCATTGAAGGAAGGGTCGCCTTTAAAGGCAACCTTAATGAGATTGTCGCCCAGTATGTAGGCGGTTTAAGGGCCGGTATGGGACTCACAGGTTCAAAAGATATTGCGGCACTGCAAAAAGCCATTTTTGTACAGATTACGAATGCGGGTATGAGTGAGAGCCATGCGCATGATGTGTATATTACAAAAGAAGCCCCTAACTATAGCAGAAGATAAGTTTAAAGAAAATAAACGAGAAGAAGCAGGCAACTTATTAAAAAGGATAATCAATCCTTGAATAAGGTGCCTGCTTCTTTTATAAGTGAAGTTATTTTTTAACTGGATGTGATTTCTGCTAATAGGCCTGACAGATCAAGGTGCTTTGTGTACATGTCTATAGATCCGTCGGGTTTTCGTGGCCATAGGCTTTTTGGTTTATCACAGTATAACTCTACACCGTTTCCGTCCGGATCATCCAGGTAGATAGATTCAGATACGCCGTGATCAGCTGCACCTGTAAGAGGGTAATTTGCTTTTTGCAGACGTTCAAAGATCGTAGCTAGATCTTTTCTGGTCGGATACAGAATCGCTGTATGATAAAGACCTACACCAGTTTTTGAAGCGGCGGGCGCATTTTCGCTATTCCAGGTATTTAAACCAATATGATGATGATAACCGTCAGCTGCTAAAAAGGCAGCCTGATCACCATACATTGTTGTTACTTCAAATCCAAGTAAATCTCGGTAAAACCCGAGCGCGCGCTCTAGATCTGCGACTTTAAGATGTACATGGCCTATTTGCGTTGCCTGTGGTAATTTATACGGTTCCATTTTTATATTAATTTGGTGTCAATTGCTATAGGATTACTGAGGATTTTGTGTACCGGACAAACATTAGCGATATAAAGCAGCTTTGCCCGCTGCACTTCGTCCAAATCACCGGCCAGTTCTATATTTCTAATAATGGAAGTTTTTTGTGTTTCCTTGTCAAATTCAAGACTTATCTGGGTTTTTATTTCGTCTAGTGCCCACTCTTTTCTATTGGCGTACATCTTTACTGTAGCACTCGTGCATGCAGCTAATGCGGCGGCTAATAGTTCATGGGGTGAAAACCCCAAATTCTGCCCGCCATTTTCTAAGGGCTCATCGGCAATCAGGGTATTGCCAGAAGGAGAAGTTATTTCAACTTTGTAAAGTTGTTTTTTGTGACTGGAAGATATATGGACCATATCATGCAAATTTAGTTAGACTAAAGTTACTGTTTATATGGAAGATAATGGTAGAGGCGATTATAAATTTTTCAAGTGCCGTCACGCAGTGACTGGCTCAAAGAAGTGATTTGGTTAAACAAGATTCGATTAATCAAGTTATGGTTGCCAGTACACTCCACAGGTCCGGATGGTTACCGGTCGGAACTATTTCTGTAAAGCGAATTAGACTTTTTGTATCTTATTCAACACGGCTTTTTGGAATTTCAAAAGAAGTAAGCAGATTCTGTAAAAAATGCATTTGCGCGAAAGGAGATTTTGCCTATTGAATATTTTTTTCGTGGATAGATTAAACGCTGAGCAGGGGAAATGGCAGATCTACGGC
>DATJDF010000502.1:0-8141 GCA_035497555.1 Arachidicoccus sp.
CTCGAAGTCATTAACCTGGATAATCAGAAAAAAAATGTGACGGAAGCTGAAATTAATGCATTAGTGGATAAATTTGAAAAGTCCAGGCCAGCCAGTAGTCAGCATTAAGTTTTGGAGGTTTTACATCAGGAGCGCATCAAAACAAAAAGCAGCAGGAATATCAATAGTATCCTGCTGCTTTTTGATGCGGCCCTTCAAGTAAATGATCCTTTAGATATTACCACTCTCTATTTAAAAGGGCAGATCATCACCGTCATCACTGTGTTGTGACGCCGGATTTTCAGCACCACCGGATCCTCCACTCGATTCATGACCGGAAACACCCGTATGGCCACTATTTTCCGGTGAGCCGCCTTCATTATTTCTGGTGCCCAGTAATTGGACATTCTGGATTCTAAGGGTCAGGGAAATTTTATTTTCTCCACTCTGGGTCTGATAACTACGTGTGTCAGGAGTTCCTTCGGCATATACCTGTGTTCCTTTTTTCAGATAAGGCGCAATCGCTGTTTTGTCTGTCCAGTAAGCACATTCCACCCAAATCGTTTTAGGCTTGAATTCACCGGTTGTACTGTCCCGATACCTTTCTGTATGTGCAACGCTAAAATTAATAACAGACCGTCCATTTACATTATTAACGGTACAATCGCGTCCCAGATTTCCTATTACTTGCAATTTAATCATAAATAATTAATTAAAATTTCGTAGCAAATTTGTGTTCAGCAATATACATTTTTTTGGCAAAAAAAAACACGATAACGCAAATTATCGTGTTTTTTACGCCTTACAGTCCAATCCGGCTTATAATTGGGAAGGATCCTTCACCATGCTCCGCACTCTTGCAGAAGGTAAGAATACCTGGACCCCAAAATTAACACCCAGTGCGTGTTGGTAAGTTGTATTACCTCCACCCAGCAAGCCATTGTATTTTACAAGGGCTTCCAGTGCAACATTCGGGGTGACAAAATAAGAATAACCCGGTCCAAATCCAAAGGCAAAACCATTTGTTGTTGCACCGTCTTTAATATTTACACCTGCAAAGCCTGCATTGGCTTCCGCGAAGAACCGACCATGTTGAAGCAAATTATCAATTCCTCTTTCACCGGGGTTCACATAGTAACGCCCCAAGGCTTGTATGCCATAAACGGTGGTTTTTGCAGCAGCTCCGCCAGTTGTATTTGCTGATTTATTGAAACCTAAGTCAACGACACCCCCAATCATAAGATTATCTTTTATAAAATAACCAATTTTGGGACTGATACCGACACTGTAACCAGCGCCATCATTCAAACCAAAATTAAATCCAAATAATCCACTGTTTGGAGGTGAAACCAGACCACTACCTAAATCAGTACCAAGCATAAGGTTGCCTTGTTGGATCTGTGCCTGGGTAATACCTACTACCCCAAATAAACCGGCTACAACCAGAAATAAGATTTTTTTCATTTTTTTTAATTTTAGCTGATAGAATATTTTTCAATGTATACAAGGTAATAAACAGAAATTTCGTGCCAAATATGTAAAATATTATTAAAAATATAAAAATTCAGCAAACGCAAAACCTTATTTCTCAATAAATTACCTCGCTGCAAAGATATCCATTAAAATTGAATTCATTGCTAAAACAGCGCAAATATTCTCCGATTTTTATTTTTTTTTGAATTAGCAGGGGTATTTTGGCTACTATAATCCCGTATTATACAACTTAACCTTCAGATGTCTTATGTGATATTATACCAATGCAGCATAAGGTCTACACTTAATTTCAGATAACCACATATAAAAAGCCAGAGGCGTTCAAATTGCAAGTAAAATTTTGGCAAAACAGTTTGGACCAAGTCGTGTAATTTACTTGATCTGCTTAAATCACTGCTGACAGCACTGCTGCGCTTAAGGATGCTGGTTATCTTATCGGCAATATGTCTAAAAACCGCCGTAGTGTTGGTTCCTGTCTTTTAAGTATGGGGAAGATCAGGCCATGTTATAAACAGAATGGATGACCTGGTTTAATGCTGTAGATCCATCGAAATTGTATCAGGCCGACCATATAACGGCCGGGGCCAGCCGGCCCGGGTAAGCACTGGTACAACCGTCCACTCGCCCGTCATACCAGCAGGGGAAAACGCAATATTTCCTCCCGTAAGGTCTAACCAATATGCACCGGTCAGTGTGTCCAGATGGACCAGATTATCACTAATTCTGTATGATTCACCCGGCAATAGGGTCAAATCATCATTAATACTGAACAGCGGCTGGACGATATACTTATTTGACTCCAAAGAAATATACATGATAGCCAAATCTGCATCTTTCAAATGTAAAACCCCTTGCGCTGAATTTGTCAGGCTCAAACTAAACATGTCCTTATATAGTCCACCCGTAAGCTGAATTGTCGTATCCAGAGCCTGTTGATAACCGGCAATTATATTTTTATCAGACATCGGATTATTATCGGCAACCGCCATCCATCTTTCAATGGTTCCAAACTCCGGATTAAGATAGGCAATCTTTATCCAGGAAGCATCTTTAACAGCCAGCACTTCGAATACATCACCTTTTTTTAGATAATCCTTTGTCCTGGCTGCTGTGTCGGGTGTAAGATACAGATTCACCATAGCGGAAGTCACAGCTGTAATGTCATGCGCCTTATAACTTTGAACGCCGGGGGGCATTTGTGCATAGCTATTTTGAATGAGACAAAAACTCAAAATTATCCAAAATAAATATTGCCGGTGGATTAAACGGTTCATCAGGTTATAATTTCTTTTGTTCATAGGTATCGCCAGTGCTTTGTAGCTACCTGCCTGATAGAGCCAAAAAAGATCAATTTCTATCAATACCGCCGGTCTTTTACAATTTGCCCGTATTTTCATCTTAATACAGGTGGCATTTACTTGGTTGAGGTGCAATTACCTTGCCCGGCTTCCTATTCTCAGCTAAATCATGCCCAAGATGCTAAAAGTCGGCGTCAAATAGGTGAAGATATATATATAAATAGCTGTATATACACTTATAATACATGATAAATATATTATATTACACAGATTCTCCCAACTTCCAGTCTTGCCATGATATCCTCCTAAATGTTGTAATTTGGTTAGGGTTCACAGACAGACACGAATAATACTTACCTTTGCCAAAATTTTGAATGTGAAAAAGGGAAAGGTTTTGGTAGCAATGAGCGGCGGGATTGACAGCACTGTTGTTGCGCTCATGCTGCACAAACAGGGATATGAAGTCATCGGTATTACGATGAAAACCTGGGATTATGCCAGCAGTGGCAGCAGCACCAAAGAGACCGGTTGCTGCAATATTGATAGCTTTAATGATGCCCGCCAGGCAGCGGTTCAACATGGATTTCCTCATTTTATTCTGGATATCCGCGATGAATTCGGTGATTTTGTAATCGATAATTTTGTAGAAGAATATATTGCAGGACGGACGCCAAACCCCTGCGTTATGTGTAATACACACATAAAATGGCGTGCTTTATTAAAACGCGCCAATGCACTTGGGTGCGACTATATCGCTACAGGACATTATGCCAACATTCACCAGCATGAAAATGGTCGGTATTATCTAAGCAAGGGCTTAGATGAGACCAAAGACCAGAGTTATGTATTATGGGGACTCGATCAGGATCTTCTGAGCAGAACCCTGCTCCCGTTAGGCGGTTACCGTAAAACCGAAATCCGTCAATTAGCAGCAGACTACGGTTATCCTGAACTGGCAAAAAAGAGCGAAAGTTATGAAATCTGTTTTGTGCCCGATAATGATTACCGCGGCTTTTTGAAACGCAGGGTAAACGGACTCGAGCAGCGCGTCGCAGGCGGCTGGTTTGTGGATAAAACCGGAAAGAAACTGGGACAGCATAACGGCTATCCATTCTATACGATCGGTCAGCGTAAAGGCCTTATCGCCATGGGCCACCCCGTTTATGTAACCCATATTGATCCGGATACCAATACGGTTGTTTTGGGTGATGAAGAGGATCTGGCAAAAACCGAACTGATGGTTACCCGTTTAAACTGGCAAAAATATCCCCAAATCGAGGATGGAATGGAAGTCCTGACCAAAATACGGTACAAAGACAAAGGAACAATGGGTGTTTTACGCAAAGAAAACGGCAAGATCAAAGTAGAATTATTCACCGCTGCATCTGGTATAGCACCCGGTCAGAGTGCTGTCTTTTATGAAGGCGACACCGTCATAGGCGGTGGAATCATCCAAAGACCAGCTCATTTTGAATTTTCTTAAACTTTTTTTGACCATTTAACAATATCACTATACATTTGCGTCACAAATGAGCAACATAAAGAAACATACTAAGAAACACAAACCGTCTAAACAGGAAGGGTGATCTTGGTATGTAACAACATCATAAAGCAAAAGCCTTCCTCTGAACAGGAAGGCTTTTTTTAGTTGTTGGGATCTATATGAGGTTCATAATTATTCATTCGCTCATCAAAAAACAAAAAAATGAAAGTAGCCGTTGTTGGTGCTACCGGTCTGGTAGGTACGAAAATGATGCAGGTTCTGGCAGAAAGAAATTTCCCTGTTACGGAACTATTACCTGTTGCTTCTGAAAGAAGCGTAGGTAAAGAAGTCACGTTCAAAGGGAAGACATATAAGGTGATCGGGATGCAACAGGCCATTGATGCAAAACCTAATGTAGCCATTTTCTCTGCAGGCGGCGGGACCTCCCTTGAGTGGGCCCCTAAGTTTGCAGCAGCGGGGATTACTGTAATTGATAATTCCTCTGCCTGGCGTATGGATCCCGCAAAAAAATTAATTGTCCCGGAAATCAATGCACAGGTTTTAACTTCTGAGGATAAAATTATTGCCAACCCAAATTGTTCTACTATTCAGATGGTGGTGGCATTAAACCCACTTCACAAAGCTTATCAAATAAAAAGAATCGTTGTGAGCACTTATCAGAGTGTGACCGGCACGGGTAAGAAAGCAGTTGATCAACTTAACGACGAGAGAAATAAAGTAGAAGGGGAAAAGGCCTATCCTTATCCTATTGATCTGAATGTTATTCCCCAAATTGACGTTTTTACTGAAAACGGATATACAAAGGAAGAACTAAAGATGACCAATGAGACCAAGAAAATCCTGCAGGATGACACGATTCGGTTAACAGCAACAACAGTCCGTATACCTGTTGTTGGCGGGCATAGCGAAAGCATTAATGTTGAATTTGAAAAAGAATATGATCTTCAGGCTGTGCGCGATCTATTGGAAAAGGCCCCGGGAGTAATCCTTCAGGATGATCCTGCAAAAGGCATTTATCCAATGCCGCTGCTGGCACATGAAAAAGATGAAGTTTTTGTAGGTCGACTACGCAGAGATGATACCCAGCCGAATACACTGAACCTTTGGGTTGTCAGCGATAACCTCCGCAAAGGCGCTGCAACAAATGCGGTTCAGATAGCAGAATATCTACTCGCGCAAAACCTGATTTAATTTGTCGAAATTGAGGGCCTGCCTATTGTATTAACATCCTGAAACGGGTTGGATGCGTTAAAGCATTCAAATTTCCCGTCAGGCAGACCGTAGCTTTCTTAAGCCAATAAGACGCCTAACGGCATCTCCAAATAATGGTCAGGTGCCGCATTATGCGTCTTATTGTTCCTAAAGGCGGTCCGCGCAATATTAATTTTGCAGCATACAACTTTAAACGGATTCTCTTTTTTCCAGCCAGCGCCACCTGGGCCTTTCGGGAAGAATATTATATTGTCGTTTGATAAACTGTTGAATATAATCCATTGCATCGTCGATACTATCTGTCAGAAATACCAAATCCATATCAATAGGGGCAATTGTTCCGGCAGCGGCAAATGTTTTCATAAGCTCAACCACCGGTTTGTAAAAATCAACTCCGAAAAGCACGATCGGGTACCGGTCTACAGATTTGGTCTGTACCAGGGTAATGATTTCAAAAAACTCGTCCATGGTCCCAAAGCCACCAGGCATTACAATAAATGCAAAGGAATGCTTCACCAGCATCACCTTTCTAGTGAAGAAGTGTTCAAAGACAACCGAATCTGTGAGATAGGGGTTTTCATGCTGTTCATGCGGCAGTACGATATTCATCCCCACAGAGATGCCTTTCGCTTCAAATGCACCCCTGTTGGCGGCTTCCATTATACCGGGGCCTCCACCCGTAATCGTAGTAAATTGCATCAGCGCAATGCGACGTCCAAATTCCCGGGCAGCTTCATAGGCTGGTGTTCCCTCCTCCAACCTGGCAGAACCGAATACGGTTATACCGGGTCCGATATTATGTAATTTTCTGGAATTGAACATAAACTGCCAGGCAACTTTCAATGCAAATCCAATTTCCCAAATGCCGGATTTCGGACTGTCTAAATAAATAATTTTCTTGCGGCGTATTACTTTACCCTTCATCCGATGCGTATTTTATTGCGGTTTTACGAGTAGCATCACTCTTTTCAGCGTGCAAAATTACGGTACCGGCATCTCTTAAAGCTATTTATTTCTGACACTTACAAAAACAGCCGGTAATGAGTCATTAGCCCGTTTGATAACCGGAAAGATATTCAATTTTAGCGTGATTTAAAACACTTCTTCGCCTATATATTTTCGATGAAATTAATTCCTGATCAGCAATTGTGCTCTCTTTATCCAGATTTTCCTCAAGAAACGACTCTCAAAAAAACTTAGAAGCGGTTAATTTTATTTAACAGCCGCCACCGATTAAAAGCGCACAAAGTCTTTGCCATTCAACGTTACAGAATATTATACATCTTTAACAATGGCAAGAACCAATTAAATATTTTGTTAATAAAAGAAAGGAAAGGAAGCCCATATTGAACTGGACTGTAAATTTATCGTCTAATGTAAACAAAGGCTGCGAACCACTGTTTTTTGCTACTTATTACAGTTTTAGAAATAGCGACCCGCTGCCTCGGAATCAAGAGACCGGGAGTGGACGAATAATGGTCTCCTGCTTCAACGAAATTAATTATTAAATTAAAAAAAGAAGAAACCGATGAAATGGAAAAATTTACTGTTTGTAGTTTTTATCAGCGCTGTTACTGCAATCGGCAGTGTCTGGGGATACGGAAAATATGAAAGCATACAGACAGCCGGTATTCAAGAGTCCGGTAAACTTCCTGCAAATTATGCCAGTTTTTATGACAAAGCAACAGCCCCCACGAACGCACTGGACTTTACAGCTGCAAGTGCATCTGCAACCCCGGCTGTTGTCCATATCAGAGTCGAAACCAAAGCCAGAAAAGTAACCAATCAATTGCCACGTAACAACCCGTTCGGAGATTTATTCGGTGGCGGTGATGGTGACAGTCCTTTTGGTGATTTCTTTGGTGGCCCCAGAATCCAGACCATACCCGGCGAGAGAGCCAGCGGTAGTGGTGTGATTATAAGTGATGACGGTTACATTGTTACCAATAACCATGTGGTTGCCAATGCCGACAAAATTACCGTAACGACCAGCGAGAAGAACACTTATAAAGCGCGTGTAATTGGAACAGATCCCAGCAGTGACCTCGCTGTTCTGAAAATTGAAGCTAAACAGTTGCCCTACTTAGTTTATGGCAACAGTGATGACCTCAAACTGGGCCAATGGGTAATAGCGATAGGCTATCCATTTACATTGGATGTTACCGTAACGGCTGGTATCGTTAGTGCAAAAGCCAGAGATATTGGCCTGGGCAGACAAAATAATCATGGCCCTTCCTCCTCAATCGAATCCTATATTCAGACAGACGCAGCCGTGAATCCCGGCAACAGTGGCGGGGCACTGATCAATACCAATGGTCAGTTGGTTGGTATTAACAGCGCGATTGCCTCTCCTACTGGTAGCTTTACTGGCTATTCTTTTGCGATCCCTATCAATATCGTTCAGAAAGTTGTCAAAGACATTATTAAATTCGGTGCTGTTCAACGCGGTTATATGGGCGTATCCTTTATGGATATTACCAGTCTGAATGAAGATCAAAAAAAAGAGCTCAAAATCGAAAACTTTAATACGGGCTTATATATCGGTGGTGTAACAGATGATGGCGCTGCAAAAGAGGTTGGGCTCAAAAAAGGCGACGTTATTACCAAAATAAACGGTATTGATGTACGTAACTCCGGTCAGCTATCAGCTGCCA